>NZ_JBPYDC010000018.1:0-68037 GCF_051847575.1 Psychrobacter sp. 1U2 | reverse complement strand
CACTGGGCATCACTTAGGGTTAATCTAGTCATAACACTATGATTATCAATTATTCTATATATGTCAACACACCCTAGTACAAAAGTTAAAAAGCAAAGTTATAAAAATGGGTCGGTTTTCTTGGCTGTCTTTTGATGGTTTAGAAGCTGGCCCATTTTTTATTATTGGTATTTATTCTAAATGGATTGCTTCTGTGATGGAAACTCTACTTCTTTTATCGAATAACCAAATACACATTATCTCACACGTACACCGCTCAGCTTTGATACAGTAAGTAATGTAAAACGCCTAATAAAACAAACAGGATGCCCGTTATGACCTTATTGAATACCTTTGATTTGACCTACCCTATCGTACAAGCACCGATGGCAGGAGCGACCACGCCTGAACTGGCGGCAGCGGTGAGTAATTTTGGCGGTTTGGGGTCATTAGGCGGTGGGACGACGGCACCAGAGGTTTTAAATGAGCATATTAATACTCTTAAATCACTCACCGACCGCCCCTTTATGATCAATCTAATGGTGTTATCGGAGCATGATTCTAATACCTTGGATAGTGAAATCCCTGCTTGGCTAAGTAAATACTATCAAGAAAACAATATAGACATGGCGTTACCTGAACGTCCAGCGCACAACTTTCGCGAGCAGCTACAAGTCCTCTATGACAACCCTGTTCCTATCGCTAGTTTTACCTTTGGCATTATCAGCGCCGAGCACGTTCAGCGCTTAAAGGATTTAGGTACGCATGTCATCGGTACTGCCAATCATCCACTGGAAGCAAAAGCATGGGCGGATATTGGCGTAGATGCAGTATGCGTGCAAGGGATGGAAGCTGGTGGGCATCGTGGTGGCTGGTTACCGCAAAGCGCTAGCGACCCAATGGGACTGTTGACGCTGATTATTCAAACGCGCGCTTGTACTGATGTCCCTTTGATTGCAGCAGGCGGTATTATGACGGGGCAAGCTATCAAAGCCATTCAAACCGCTGGCGCTGAGCTTGCGCAAATAGGAACCGCGTTTTTGACGACCGATAAATGCGGTATCAATGATAGTTATAAGCAAGCTTTGCTAGATGCCAGTCAAGATAAGCGTAGTACTGAGACGCGCCTAACTCGGCTGTTTTCAGGTAAGCAAGCCCGCGGTTTATTAAACGATTATTTGCGTGATTTTGCGCACTTTGAAAGCGCGCATGAGCTACCGCCCTACCCTCAGCTAAATGCTATGACCAAGTCTTTGCGTCGTCACGCCAAAAAGAACCTTGACGTAGAACATCAATCTTTGTGGGCAGGACAAGGGGTCGCTTTGGTCAAGAAAGAGACAACTACTCAATTACTCGAGAGGTTGGTAAAAGAGTTGTAGTTTGAACGAGGTAAATACAATCCTGTAGTAAAAAAAGAAACACCAGGTCGTCTGGTGTTTTTTTAATTTAAACAAACTTATTTAACTTGAAATCCTACTCCAACTCTTCCCGAAATGCCTTATAATCCTCCGCCGTCTCATCGAGCGCCTCAATCATCGGCACATGCCCGACGTCTTCCATCATAATTACTTGCGCCTGCGGAATAATGTCTTTTATGACAGTGACCGTTTCAGGCTTAATGACTTTATCTTTATCGCCCCATACTACGAGTGTTGGAATCTTATACTCCGCGATGATTTTAGCGCGCTCTTCCACATTATCAGTGACGATTTGCTCTAGGATTTTAGCATCTAACTCTTTATTGTTGATGCGCTCTTGCGCGAACACCGCTTTGACCGATTTGGGCAGATAAGGCGGCTTATACATGACGAAATCATACATCTTATAGAAGTCTTCCTTGCTCTTAATCAGTAGTGGATTGTTATCCAAAGTTGCGCCTGCTAACGACTTTGGAATACCTGCTGACCAAAATCCTGCCGTATCGACGAGCCAGAGACTCTTAACGTCTTTGGGGTACTTTGCGGCATAAGCCACACTGATCGCGCCGCCCATCGAGTTACCACCGACATGAATGTTTGACGCTAAACCTTTAGCTTGCAATAGCTCATGCAAGCGCGTGGCTTGCGCCTCCGAGCGATAGTCTGCGTCCATCGGCTTGCTCGACTCGCCAAACCCGAGCAGATCAGGAACGATCAAATGATAGTCGCCTAACTCATCAGCGATACGAGTGAAGTTATCTTTATTACCGCCGAAGCCGTGAATGAGTAATAACGGCTCGCCTTTCAGATTGGCGTTTTCGGCATAGACCATCTTATCGCCAGAAGCTAGCGTTAGTGTTTTTACTGCTAAATCAGACTTATTGCGCTCATATTGGATGAGCTTTTGCGTGGTGTTGACAGCGAGCGTATTGGGCGCAGTGGTACAGCCCACAATAGCCAGACTAAATATCGCGGCAAGGCCTAAGCGTTTTAGGAGCATAAAAAATCCTTTTTTAGAGGTAGGGTGAAAATAATATTTGAGTTTGATTTTAGCGCTAAACTTGGGCTTAGATTTTTTAATTTATAACTTTCTAGTCAAACCCTTATCCCTTACGTTCATAAATAGGACTATCGCAAGTTTGCTTACCTTTCTAGTAAAGAGAGCTTGAGCGCTGCCCTCTATAATAATAGCTTTTTATTCCGTTCAACCTAAGTTAGCGAATTGTCTCTTTCGTAAGACCATTTTTTATTATTAATCGAAACCAACTGACAACAACTTAAGTGACGTAAAAGGATCGACATTGAGCGACACTAGTACCCCCACTGATAAATCGCGCGACCTCACCGAAGGCTCGATTGCCAAAACCATGCTGCTGTTTGCCTTGCCAACGCTTGGCTCATCGGCGCTACAGTCACTCAACGGCTCGATCAATGCCGTTTGGGTGGGCAGGTTTTTGGGCGAAGAAGCCCTTGCCGCAACAGCGAACGGCAACATCTTGATGTTTATCATGATCTCGTTTGTGTTCGGTTTCGGTATGGCGGCGACGATTTTTATCGGTCAAGCGATGGGCGAGCGCGACACCGTCAAGGTCAAGCGCACGATGGGAACGGCGCTAGGCAGTATTATTCCGATAAGTATATTGCTGTCAGCAATAGGTTGGCTGTTTGCGCCGACATTACTTGACTTATTGGGGACGCCATTAAGTGCTTTTGAGCTTGCTTTGACTTATCTGCGGATGATATTTATCGCGATGCCAGTCACCCTCACCTTTACACTGATGATGATGGCACTGCGCGGTACGGGTGACTCCACCACGCCGCTTTGGTTTATCGCTATGTCAGTCGGTGTTGATATTGTTTTGACGCCGGTACTTATTATGGGCTTGGGGCCTTTTCCAGAATGGGGGATTTTTGGTTCAGCCTTCGCTACCGCTATTGCTAACACTTTAGCGCTCATCGGCATGGTGACGACGATGTACTGGCGCGGTTCAGCGCTGACTCTTAATACGCCAGAGCTGAGATTTTTAAAGGCTGATCTCGGCATATTGAAGTCGATGTTCTCAAAGGGCTTGCCGATGGGTTTGCAGATGATTGTCATCTCGACCGCGGCGCTCACTATGCTCTCACTAATTAACCGTGAGGGTGTACAGACCACCGCGGCTTATAGCGCCACCCAGCAGCTTTGGACTTACGTACAGATGCCAGCCATGGCGCTCAGTGCTGCGGCTAGTGCGATGGTCGCGCAAAATATCGGTGCTAATCAATGGAGCCGTGTGGCAGGGATTACCCGCTGGGGGCTTATTTTTAACGTGATATTGACCGGTATTATGATTGGCGTACTGACTCTCTTTGATAAGACGATTTTGGGCTTCTTTTTGGGCAGTGATAGCCCAGCGGTGCAGATTGGGCGCCATATTCAGCTTATGGCGACATGGGGCTTTTTGTTCTTTGGGATAGCGCAAGTGTTCTTTGGGACGATGCGTGCCAACGGTTATGTGATTTGGCCGCTGGTCGTTATGGCGATTTCGATGTATCCGGTGCGCCTCGGCTTTGCTTTTGGCATGTATCCCATACTTGGCTCTGATGCGCTTTGGTTATCGTTTCCAGCAGGCATGGTTGCCACCGCGGTGATGGGAGGTGGGTTATATCTATACGGCGGTTGGCGCAAAGGTAAAAAACTATCTAAAGAGGAAGCTGCACAAAGAACCGAGGGTTATCGCGCGCACGTCGGCACGTGTGCGGCATGCCGTGATGCCCTACCGACGACGTCATGGAAGCGCTTACCGCTGCGCCGTATTGTCAGAGTACACGAGAGGATTCATGGCAGTCATTAGATCCATACTGAATAAATAAGAAGAAGCGGTAGCGTTTGCCTTAGTTTTATTCAAGTAAAAAACGGACTGCTGCCGCCGCATGAATAGCGGTGGTATCAAAGACAGGAATGGGACTGTCGGCTTGTTTAATCAGCAAGCCAATCTCAGTACAGCCCAAAATTATCCCTTCGCAGCCTGCATCGGCTAACTGCTCAATTACCCTTTTATATTGCTCTCTTGAGCTATCCAATAACTGCCCTTGGCACAGCTCTTCATAGATGATGCGATGCACCTCTACTCGCTTTTCATCCTCGGGTATCATCACTTGCAAGCCGCTATCTGTCAGGCGTTGCTTATAAAAATCCTGCTTCATCGTAAACTGTGTACCGAGCAAGCCTATCTTAGTCAGCCCTTGCGCTTTAATCGCAGCGGCCGTGGCATCAGCAATATGAATAATCGGCAAGCCCGTTGCTGCTTGCACCTCATCGACGACTTTATGCATCGTATTGGTCGCGATAAGTAACCCTTGCGCGCCAGCGGCTTGCAGACGTTTGCCGCTACTCGCTAATACCTCCCCCATTTGCGTCCAATCGCCTTTTGCTTGTAGCTCGCCGATAGGCGCAAAGTCTAAGCTATGAATGAGCAGATCCGCTGAATGCAAACTGCCCAGCTTATCCTTTATCCCTTCATTAATCAGCCGATAGTAGCTCTCAGTGCTCTCCCAGCTCATACCGCCGATGATACCCAATGTTTTTTGTTGAGAATCTCGCTGTTTTTGAACAGTCATTTTATTGCCTTATTTGTTTGTAGTGATCGATTTTATCTTAGCAAGACTAGCAGGCTTTGGTGTGCTAATTTTTAAAAAGATGCTTTCTTAAAAAACAAATTAAGGTCATTAAGATATCGCGAACTTTATGATTGATAATACCCATTTTACCTAGCTGTCTCCACGCGTTATCATAGTCGCCGCTAAGCATGGGCAATGCTTTGTATCACCCTTTCTCATCGCAAAATATCACGTTTATATCAACAGTTAAACGTGGCTCTCATCAAGCAGGACAACAGAATATTATGGCAAAATTCCCGACCGTCAGAATACGCACGCGGCGCAAATACTATCGGCTGATTTTTACCTTTTTAATGGCGCTGATGATGTCGACGATTATCTCGACTGCCCTGCTACTGATTAACGTAGGGTTTTTCGAGGGCTTCTTTACCACGCTGTTTCATTCTTGGAAATATGCCTTTATAGTTGCTTGGCCGAGCGCTTATATTTGCGCCTATTTAATCCAAGAGCACTTACTGAGCCGTATTGAGTTTTATTGAGCGCTAATACTGGTAAGCGTTTGTGGCAACACGAGGTAACGAAAATTGCCTTGTTAATAATCAAAATCCCTTGTTAAGGTAGTTGTAAATTGTTGTCCTAGTAGATGTTTAAGAAAAGCCTGTCTCTGCCTACCCCTGTGTTCTCTGATAAGGTCAAAGCGTATGCCAAGCAGCACGATATCGACGTCTTTTATTTCCATGTGACCTCAAACGGCGATGATATGCAAATTTTAAAAACCATGATCGAGAAAGGCACGCTAAAACCGCATGTATTTAACACTTTTGCCTTTGCAGAATTACACGAGGCTCATCGTCAAGTTGAAACCAATCACACGGCCGATAAAGTAATGGTTGAGGCTTAAAACTTCTAATATGAAAGGTTAAGCCCAAAAACCCAGACTGATCAAAATCGCTCAGTTAACTAAACTTGCACTGAGTTAATTAAGCTTAATTGGTTACTGTAACCTTGTTAACCCTTCTTATTTTAAAAGCACTCAAAATACTTACTAAAAAGGATTTATTATGCGTAGCGCAACTTATGATCATTTTGGCAAACCTACTGAAGTCCTAAGCCTAGGCGATAGCCCTATCCCAGAACCTAACGCCAATGAGGTACGCGTAAAAACGGTACTCGCTTCTATTCACAACCATGACCTATTGACCATTCGCGGCAAATACGGCTTTAAACCTGAAATGCCCGCTATTGCTGGTAGTGAGGCGGTAGGCGTCGTCGATGCGATCGGTAGTGAGGTCAAAAACCTCAAAGTTGGGCAACGGGTCGCCGCTGCTAGCGTGCAAGCCACTTGGGCGGAGTATTTCACGGCGTCTGAAGACATGGTCTTTGCCATACCCGAGAGCTTGGATGATGAGATGGCAGCGCAATTGATCGCTATGCCGCTTAGTGCCTTGATGCTGCTTGAATTCTTGGAAGTCGAGAGCGGTCAATGGATTATCCATAATGCCGCTAATGGCGCGGTCGGCAAATCGCTCGCTATGCTAGCGGCAGCGCGCGGCGTCAAAACCGTCAATGTGGTACGTAGTACGGATGCCATAAAAGAGCTAAAAGCGATCGGCGCAGAAAATAACGTCAGCACCGATGATGAGGATTGGAAAGAGCAAGTCAAAGCTATCCTTGGCGAGGACAAAATCAGTGCGGCGGTCGATTCGGTCGGCGGCGAAAATAGCGGAGATCTGTTGTCGCTACTCGGTCACGGCGGCACCTTCGCAGTATTTGGCGCGATGTCCGGCAAACCGATGGTACTTAATCCGACGCATGTGATCTTTAAACAAGCGACGCTAAAAGGCTTTTGGGGTAGCAAGCTGAGCCAAGAGATGAGCGTTGAGAATAAAACGCGCTTAGTCAATGAGCTGATCGAGCGTGCCGTAGATGGCAAGCTACAGCTGCCTGTCGAAGCCACTTTTGATTTAGCCGATATCACCAAAGCGGTCGATGGTAAATTACAATCAGGTAAAAACGGTAAGGTGCTATTAAAACCTTAATAGTTAATAGCAGCTTATTAATTTCAAAACTTATTGTCTTTCTGTTATCTAAAGCGGCGTTTCTACTATAAGAAGCGCTGCTTTTTTATGTGAAATCTTAAACCACTAGTGCAAACGTCGCACTCGTTAATAAAGCCTTATGCTTAACCTAGACTGCCTTACAATTCTAAGCTAGCTACAACTTTAAGTAACCAAAATCACGTTGAGAACGTTTGGCTTGAGTTGTTATGGTTTATAAACAGCAATTTATAATTAACACTAAAACTCATAAATAATAAAAAAGGATACTCCTATGCGTAGTGCAAGTTATAACGAATTTGGTAAACCATCAGACGTCTTAAGCGTAAGCGACAGCCAAACTCCAGAACCTAAGAATAACGAAGTCCGTATCAAAACGATCTTATCTTCTATCCACAACCATGACTTAGTCACTATCAAAGGCGAATACGGCAATAAACCAGAACTGCCTGCCACTGGTGGCTCCGAGGCCGTAGGGACGATTGACGCTTTGGGCAGTGACGTCAAAGGCTTTAAGAAAGGTCAGCGCGTCGTAGTTTCAGGGGTTCAAGGTACTTGGGCGGAGTATTTTATCGCGCCTGCGCAAAGCCTCATCCCGATACCAGAGGCTATCGATGATGAAATGGCGGCGCAGCTAATCGCGATGCCGATGAGTGCCTTGCTCCTGATTGAATTTTTAAACATTGAGCCGGGACAATGGCTTATCCAAAACGCCGCCAATGGCGCAGTCGGCGAATCGATGGCGATGCTCGCGCCCCAGCGTAATATCAATACCATCAACTTAGTGCGTAGTAAGGAGTCGGAGCAAGAGCTGATCGATTTAGGCATTACCGACAACAACGTGGTGACTGATAGTGACGACTGGCAACAGCAAGTCAAAAAGATCGTTGGTGATGCTCACATCAGCGGCGCAGTCGATGCCGTCGGCGGCAAGTCTGGTGGCGAGCTGATATCACTACTCGGCAAACATGGCGCGATGGCTTCACTAGGGTCTATGTCGGGCGAACCTTTAATGATCAATCCTAGCAATCTAATCTTTAACTTAACCAAAGTAAAAGGCTTTTGGGCCAGTGATCTCATGCAAGAGATTAGCCGTGATGATATGCAGCGTCTGACCCGTGAGCTAATTGACAATGCCGCTAATGGTACGTTGAAACTCCCAACGGGCGGTATCTACAATTTAGACGATATTCAAACGGCAGTATCCGAAAAAGTACAAGCAGAGAAAAAAGGTAAGATATTGCTTAAGCCATAATATATTTACTTAAAACAAGTGTTTAACATTTAGCTCATTCAAAAATTAATCATAAGGAATATCGATATGTCTAATCAAACCTTTAAAGCGCTAGTCGTTGAAGAGACCAGCGACGGTGAATTTACCAAAAGCATTCAGCAGCGTAGTGTCAGCGATCTACCCGATAACGACTTACTAATCGAGGTGCATTACTCCTCACTTAATTATAAAGATGCAATGTCGGCATCCGGTAATAAAATGATTACCAAAAGCTTCCCGCATACCCCCGGTATCGATGCCGCAGGCGTGGTGATAAGCGACAAGTCTGGTACTTTTAAAGAAGGTGAAAAAGTCGTGGTCTTTGGCTATGATTTGGGCATGGACACCGATGGCGGTTTGGGTCAAATGATCTCTATCTCGGCTGATTGGGCGGTAGCCTGTCCAAAAACGCTGACGCTAAAAGAAGCTATGATTTATGGTACAGGTGGTATCACTGCGGCTCTAAGCGTGCAAAAGCTAGAGAAAATGGGCGCAAAGCCTGAACATGGCCCAGTCGCAGTCAGCGGTGCTACTGGCGGTGTCGGTAGTATCAGTATCGCGATACTCAATCATTTAGGCTATGAAGTGATTGCATTCTCTGGTAAGACGGAACAAACGGAGCATCTAAAAGAGCTTGGTGCCAGTGAAGTCAGGCATCGTGATAGCGTCAACGAAGTCGGCAAACGTCCTGTCGGGCGCGAGCTCTGGGCCAATGCTATCGATACCGTCGGCGGTGAGTATCTAGCGAATCTACTTAAGCAAACTAAAGCAGGCGGTGCGGTGACGTCTTGCGGTCTCGCTGCTTCCGCTGAATTCTCCATGACGGTATTACCGTTTATCACTCGCGGCGTGTCCCTACTCGGTATCGATTCGGTCTATATTTCCCTCGATGATAAAAAGGCGATTTGGCAGCGTGTCGCTACCGATATGAAGTTGCCTAATTTAGAGAGTTACTGCGAAGAGATTACCCTCGAGCAAACGCCTGAATACTTAGATCGCTTTATGGCGAGCCAAACGGTTGGGCGTTATGTGGTGAATGTGCAGGGTTAGGGTTAGTTTGAAAGATTTAGTTTTGTAGATGATGGCAGCGCTCTTTTGGGGTGCTGCTTTTTTCTATTAGAATGCTTTTATTGGTTATCATATTTCCAGTGAAATAAGAGCTTTGCTAAAACTTTACTATCAAAACTACTACCTGAAAACGATTTATAAGAATGTTTCTTATCTTTGAAAATTACTTTTAGCTCTTTATCACTTACATCAGTATAAAACTCTGGAAAAGCGTCGAAATGGTTCATAAACACACACCATCTGAATGCTAATTTAAAATCTTTCCACCCTTGTATATTACCGTTCTTATTAGGCTGTGCTAAAGCTACTAGCATATAATCTTCTATAAATTTAATTTGCCTATTACCTGCTGAATATCTAATCGTCTCAAAGGCTTTTCTCATACTACTAAGGGACGATTCAAAATCCCTACTATAAAATGACTTCATACCATCTACCCAATGTACAAGCCAAGGATAAACTGAATCATTACCAACTTCGTAGTATTCGTTTAGCCACTGCCGATGATTATATCTTTGCTTCATCACATCATAAGCGTATATACAATTCTTGATATTTTCCGTGTAGCCTTCATGATTTGGTGGAACTAAACGGTCTTGAAAAAACTTAATAATAAATTTATATTGTGCAGCACTGCTAGCACTTAGCTCTTTCAATATTTCTCGATGGATATCATGGATAGATTCACTTTGAGGCTTAGTACTTCTCGAAGATGCTTTAATATACTCTACTTGAATATTGTTAAGATGATGAGCAATGAAATTTTGATACTCCATCGATTTATTAAGAAAAAAATCGACATTCTGTATTTTTGTATAACTTTCGCCCATAGAGCTTTCTGCATCTGTCAACCTAGTCGTTCTGTGAGCATCAATAACAGAACACAGATACTCATAATCTTTAGTAATAAGACCCAAGTACAATTTTAATTTGTTTAGTGTCCGGGCAACTTCTTCTTGACTATAATTTTCAACTAAACTGTTTAAGCAGTAAGTTGCAAACCTAGCGATAAAAAGAAAAAACCTATACCTATCCTTTTTATCATCATCAATTTTATGAACTTTAAACGCTCTGTTAAAAACGTCTAAGATGTTAGAGAACGGTGGTAGTTTAACAGTACCAGATAGCCAATTTCTTACGTTAACTAAATCCTTATCAATTTGATCAATAGATTCATCAGTACTAAACTCAGAATTGTCATGAAAGACTTCTAGATTCTTTTTCTCACAATCGTATATCCAATTTATAACGCAAGCTAAAGGCGTTGTACTTTCACAATCCAAAAACCAAAATTCACTCTTGGGTGCAACTTTAGCATCTAAAAATACACTGTAATAGTGTTGATATTTAAATATTGAGATAGTAGCTCTTTGCAAAAAAATATGATGTATCAGGTATAGCAAAGACTCTTTTCTTTCTAGATAGGTATGGTCAGTTAATACCGTTTGAGTATAGACTTGAAATATCTCTATAAGTGGATCAGATAATGTATCGCTATACATAGTGTTAGAAAACAAACCATATATTGCTGACCTAAACTCATTAGCATGTTCTTCAAAATTTTTTAAGAAATCACCCTCTTCTCTAGCTAGTCTATTTAGACTCTTATATAAGCTTTTATTATCTATTTCAACATCTATAATGAACTTACTTTTAGACGGTATGATACCTGTCGCTTTATAGACAAATTTGAGTAAATCTCCTTGAGAAGGAAATTGTGCTAAATCAGTCATACTGAACCCTAGTTTATATGAGTTTAAGAAATATTAGCTATGCCTTCTACCTATAGAAAGCACAGCTTTAATTGTAAAAATTCTAATCATTTAACCTTTTTTCTGATTAGGATTTAGTTGCTTTCCTCTATTACCAGTATTTTTAGAGTTAGCTATATTAGTACCGTTGGTGCCTTTATTGCGGTTAACCATATCGGCGTTATTACTTGCTACAGTTTTCTTACTCATATCATATATCCTTTTTGAAAACGATAATGGCAAAATTGCCACTTACCGAGGGTGGTAAGTGTCTTTATATTGAAGCAAGCTTGAGAAAAACGCATATAATTTTGGCGACGTAAATTTACTATAGTTTTTTAACTAAAATCTTGGTCAAAAAAAACACCCAACCAAGTTGAGTGTTTTTTATGTCAGCTAAACACTGAGTAAAGATTATTCCCATTCAATCGTTGCAGGCGGTTTGCTCGACACATCATAAGTGACGCGTGAGACGTCAGCGATTTCATTCATAATGCGGTTCGATACCGTCTCAATCAAATCATACGGCAGATGGGCAAAGCGTGCGGTCATAAAGTCCACCGTCTCAACCGCACGTAGTGCAATCACCCACGCATAGCGACGACCATCACCAACCACACCGACTGACTTGATCGGTTGGAATACCGCAAAGGCCTGCGCCGTTTTGTCGTACCAACCTGAACGCTCCAGCTCTTGCATAAAGATCGCATCCGCTTGACGTAAGATATCGGCATATTCTTTTTTCACTTCACCAAGGATACGCACGCCCAAACCTGGACCTGGGAACGGATGACGGTAGATCATTTTCTCTGGTAGACCTAAAGTGATACCTAGTTTACGCACTTCATCTTTGAACAAATCACGTAATGGCTCAATCAGTTTAAAGGCCAGATCATCGGGTAGACCGCCGACGTTATGGTGGCTCTTAATCACGTGCGCTTTGCCTTGGTGCGACTTGGCGGATTCGATGACGTCGGGATAAATCGTGCCTTGTGCTAAGAACTCAATCTCTTTGCCATCGCTCTCTTCGCTGACTTTACGGGCGCTATCAGCAAATACATCGATAAAGGTTTTACCGATAATTTTGCGTTTGGCTTCGGGATCTGACTCGCCTGCTAGTGCGTTTAAGAATAAATCTTCGGCATCGACACGGATGACTTTGACGCCCATGTTTTCGGCGAATACTTGCATCACCTGATCGCCTTCATGCAGACGCAGCAGTCCATTATCGACAAACACACAAGTCAGCTGATCGCCAATGGCTTTATGCAATAGCGCGGCGACCACCGAACTATCGACGCCGCCTGATAGACCAAGCAATACTTGCTTATCACCGATTTGCTCTTTGAGCTGCGCTACCCGCATATCAACGATATTATCCGGCGTCCACTCGCCTGCACAGTCGCAGATTTGATGCACGAAGCGACCTAGCAAAGCTTGACCTTGTAGAGTATGCGTCACTTCAGGATGGAACTGTAGACCATAGTACTGCTTGTCATCATCGGCCATAATCGCAATCGGACAGCTTGGCGTACTAGCGATAACTTCAAAGCCTTGCGGCGCTTCAATGACCTTATCGCCATGACTCATCCACACATTCAGCTGGGTAGACGCAGCTTCCGTGCTTTTATTTTCACTAATTGTATCTTCAATACCTTCGGTGAGGGTTGAATGACCATTAACGTTGATCGTTGCTGCGCCAAATTCATGGATATCGCTGGCGTGAACCTGCCCGCCAAAACGATCCGCCATCGCCTGCATCCCGTAGCAAATGCCCAAAACCGGCACGCCCAAGTCAAACACCGCATCATTAATACGCGGGCTATCTTCTGCGTGTACGCTTTCAGGACCACCCGAAAGAATGACACCTTTAGCACCGAAGTCTTTGATGCGATCGGCGTCGATATCATAAGGGAACATCTCACAAAATACGCCCGAATCACGCACACGGCGGGCGATCAGCTGGCTATACTGTGAGCCAAAATCGAGGATTAAGATGCGATCTTCTTTGATAGTCGGTATAACAGAAGTAGTATTAGACGTGATAGCAGTGGTCATAAAGAGATGTCCGTCAATAGGTAAAATTATCAGCCTATTTTAACAAGTTTCTGAATGATAATGGAGATAGTGTTGGCAAGCTTTTGCTATTTATAAGCGTTTGAGATCTTACTGCGAGTAAATAGCGTAAATTTTGTACTATTGTTTATAGATTTATAAAAAAAAGTGACTTATAGTGTGATAATCTAAAACAATAAGTATGCTAGTTTTATGATTGAACGTTTAATATAAGCTAGAATCCAAACTTTAATCCAAATAAACTGATAAAAAATCGACAGGTATGTCTCTATGAGCAAGCTCAAATCTCTTATTCGCAAAGCCCCCAAAGCTGATTTATCTGCCCCTCTCGCGGCAACCTCTGATAACAATAATATTGACAACGCCAGTTTAGATACGACTTCCAAGACTAGTAGTGCTCTTAATACGCCCATCGAGCAGACGCGCTGGAATGGCTGGGGTAATGTCAATATCAATAAAGAGGTCTCACCGCACGGCGCAAAGCTCATCAAGTCGCATATCGGCAAAACCAAAAAACTCAAATCGGTCAATTTGCAACAAGTGCTAAAAACTGTGCCGCAATCGCGTTTGCCTGCTGAGCTTACCGATCTTGATATCGTGTCGATTGATAGTGAAGTCAGACTCAGACATGCCCGCGGTCAGAGCTTTCCTGATTGGATCGCTATGCATGGCGGCGACTTTGAAGTCTTCCCTGATGGCGTGGCGCATCCGCAATCGACCAAAGATGTCGAGCAATTATTAATGCTAGCCCAAGAGCATGATCTTATCGTTATTCCTTTCGGTGGTGGCACCTCAGTGGTCGGTCATATCAACCCGCAACAAGGCGCGCGGCCTGTATTGACGATAGCGATGAGTCAAATGGACCGACTTATTGACTTAGATGATGAGAGCCAAATTGCTACTTTTGGTGCAGGTACACAAGGCCCTGCGGTTGAGGCGCAACTGGACGAGCACGGTTATCGCTTGGGCCATTATCCACAGTCTTGGGAGCTATCGACGCTTGGTGGCTGGATTGCCGCGCGCTCTAGCGGTCAGCAGTCATTAGGTTATGGGCGTATCGAGCAAATGTTTGCTGGCGGTACGCTAGTCACACCGCAAGGCGTACTCAATATCGCTGACATTCCTGCATCATCGGCAGGCCCTGATCTACGTGAGATGATGATGGGTACTGAAGGCCGCGCGGGCATCTTTACCGAAGTGAAGATGCGCGTACAGCCGCAACCCGAAGAAGAGCTATTTAAAGTGGCTTTTCTACCGAATTGGGAAGCGGGTAAAGCGGTGCTAAAACAAGCCGTGCAAAACAATATTCGCTTGTCTATGCTACGTCTAAGCAATGCCGTCGAGACCGACGCGCATTTGCATCTAGGCACTACGCCGAGTCAGTTCTTAGCCATTAGCACTTATCTCAAAGCGCGCGGACTTAGCTCAGATAAAGTCATGCTGACTTATGGTTTCTCAGGGGATAAAGCCCAGAATAAACTGGCAGTGACTCAGTTCAATAAGCTGTTAAAGCAACATGGTAGTGTGACGGGGAAAATCACCAATATTATGGGCAGTGTTTGGGCGCATGGTCGCTTCAAATTCCCTTACTTGCGTGGCACGTTATGGGATAAAGGCATCATGGTCGATACCTTTGAGACCGCGACTAACTGGAATCGTATTGACGAGCAAATGGCGCTGATGCAAGAGGCGGTCAGAACCTCACTTGCTGATGAAGGTGAGGAAGTGATGGCCTTTACCCATATCTCGCACGTCTATAAGCAAGGTGCAAGTCTTTATACCACTTACTTCTTTCGCGCCGCCAAAGATCACGCGACAACTTTGCAGCGCTGGAAAAAAATCAAGCATGCCGCAAGTACCAGCCTCGCGAATGGCAAAGCCACCATCTCGCATCAGCATGGCGTCGGTCGCGATCATGCGCCTTATCTAGTGGCCGAAAAAGGTAAGCTCGGCCTGCAAGTGACTCATGATATGCTCAAAAGCTTAGATCCTGAGCAGCGGATGAATCCGGGTGTATTGCTTGAAGATGAAAAGACAAATTAAAAAGAGTAATTTATGACTCAAAGCAAACAACGCCAGCAAGCACTCGCGCCCTTAGCACGGTCAGAACCATGGGATATGCTTATCATCGGTGGTGGTATTACCGGTGCAGGCATTGCCCGTGAAGCAGCAAGGCGCGGGCTAGCTGTATTATTAATTGAGCAAAAAGACTTTGCTTGGGGCACCTCCAGCCGCTCAAGCAAAATGGTACATGGCGGACTGCGTTATATCGCCTCGGGCGATTATAAAACTACTCTGCTTAGCGTGCGCGAGCGCGAGCGTATGCTTACTGAAGCAGACGGCCTAGTCAATGAGATGCACTATGTCATGCCGCATTATAAAGGCAAGTTCCCACCACCTTGGGTCTTTAATACCTTGCTAAGAGTCTACGACAGGATAGCGGGCAAACGCTATTTTAAATACTTTAAAAAGGACGCTTTTTTGCGTCTCAATCCTAACATCAAGCAAGACAATTTTTTGGGTGCTAGTCAATTTAGCGATGCCGTCACCGATGACTCGCGGCTGGTTATGCGCGTGCTCGATGAAGCCATACATGACGGCGCGCAAGCGATTAATTATCTCAAAGCCGAGTCGCTGATCACTAATGAGCAAGGCTTAGTCGTCGGCGCAACTCTAAAAGACACGGCTTCTAAAGATAGCGATCAGACTTTTGAAGTCCGCGCCAAAGTCGTGGTCAGTGCCACAGGCGCTTGGGCCGATACCTTACGCATGCAAGCGAGTAATCAAAGCGAGCAAAGTTTTCACAAGCAAATCCGGCCTTCACGCGGTAGTCATTTAGTGGTCAGTCAAGAGCGCTTGCCTACCTCGCAAGCCTACACCTTCTTGCATCCTACTGATAAAAGGGCGGTGTTTGTTTTTCCGTGGGAGAATCGCACGGTACTTGGTACCACTGACTTGGATCATCCGCCACTTAATGACGAAGAAGTCGGTATTACTAGCGCAGAGGTCGACTACCTATTAGCGGCGACTAATTCGCTATTTGATGATACTAATTTGAATCGAGAAGATGTTATCAGCTCATGGGCGGGCGTGCGACCGCTGATATCCGATGGCGGTGATGGTAAGCGTGTTAGCCCCAGTAAAGAAAAACGCGATCATAGCGTTTGGCTTGATAATAATTTGGTAACGGTTAGCGGCGGTAAGCTCACTACCTTTCGCCTAATTGCCCTTGATGTGCTTGCGAGGTGCCAAGAAGTGCTTGATCTTGATACCTCTGCCACTCAAGACCATGTGAAAAGCAATGCCACAAACGGCGACCAAGTGTTTAGCAATCCTACGCCGACTCATCCCAAATTTGCCACTTTACCAAAACTCTTACAGCAGCGCTTGCAAGGATTTTATGGTCTGCAGCTCGATAACTTGTTAGCGCTAGCACATGACGATGATTTGGCTTACGTCACCGATAGCAACACCATTTGGGCGGAGCTGCGCTTTGCCGCGCACTACGAGCAGGTCATACATTTAGATGACTTGTTATTAAGGCGCACGCGTCTAGGATTAATTCTCCCTCATGGCGCGATGACGCCCTTGATTAGCGCGAGAATAAAGCAGATTTGTCAGCAGGAGCTGGGCTGGGACGAGCAAAAATGGCAGCAAGAAGTCGCTCGCTATACTGAGTTGTGGCAGCGTTATTATCATTTGCCTGCGGCTTGAGTTTTTTATATCTACATAGTTAAGGACGACTATGACTACAAAAGTTAAAAATACTGACGACCCCATTTATTTCTTAGCCATCGATAACGGCACGCAAAGCGTCCGAGCGCTAATCTTTGATCAACTCGGTACTGAGATCGCCAAGGCCCGCGTGCCTATCGAGCCTTATTTCTCTGAGCAGCCTAATTATGCCGAGCAAAATGCCGACTACTATTGGCAAAAACTAACGGAAGCCTGTCAGCAGTTGTGGCAAAGCTGCGAGATTAAACCTGAGCAAATCGCGGGCGTCAGTCTCGCTACCCAGCGCTATACCATGATCTGCCTCGATAAAGACATGCAGCCGCTACGTCCTGCTATCGTTTGGATGGATCTGCGCCGCGCTGAGACCAACGATATCGGTTTTTTAAACCCGCTAACCAAAATCATCGGCATGGGCGAGCTGGTAAAAGACGCCCAGCAAAAAGCGCGCTGTAATTGGCTCGCGCAAAATGAACGTGAGATTTGGGCAAAGACCGCGCATTACGTCAATCTCTCCGCCTACCTTACTTATCAGCTTACTGGCGAACTCGCCGATTCGACAGGCCATTCGGTTGGCTATTTGCCCTATGACTACAAGGCACAAACGTGGCTAAAACCCAAAGATCTCAAATGGCGACTGTTCAGCTGTACGCCTAAGCAAATGGCCAAAATCGTCCCACCAAGCCAAAAGTTCGGTGAGATAAGCGCCAAAGCCGCCAAAGCCACAGGTATTCTAGAGGGTACGCCTATGATTGCCGCCGCTAGCGATAAAGCCTGCGAAGCCCTAGGCGCAGCGGGTCTCGCCGCCGACACTGCCTGCCTCAGCTTTGGCACTACCGCTACCATTAATACTATCTCTACCGATTACGTCGAAGTCATCAAACACATGCCTGCCTACACCGCCGCCGCCCCGCACTACTACAATCATGAATACATGATATATCGCGGCTTTTGGATGGTCAGCTGGTTTAAAGAGCAATTCGCCCACTACGAACAACAGCTTGCCAAAACCCAAGGCATCGACACCGAAAAGCTCCTCGATCAAGCGGTAAAAGATATTCCAGCGGGTTGTATGGGACTTATGATGCAGCCGTACTGGTCACCGGGCGTGCGTCATCCGGGGCTTGAAGGCAAAGGCGCGCTCATCGGCTTTGGCGATGTGCACACCCGCGCCCACGTATATCGCGCTATCTTAGAAGGGCTGGCTTATGAGCTTAAACTCGGCTTTGATACCATCGAGAAACGCACGGGCAAACCTATCAAACACCTGCGTGTCTCAGGCGGCGGCTCCCAAAGCGACTCCGCCATGCAGCTCACCGCCGACATCTTTGCCATGCCCGCCTACCGTCCACACACTTATGAGGCCACTGGCCTTGGCGCGGCTATTAACTGCGCGGTGGGTCTTGGCATCTATCCCGACCACGCGACGGCTTGCGACGCCATGACCCATTTAGGCGATGAATTCTTACCGATTGAAGCCAACGTGCAACTCTATAAACGCCTCTACAACGAGGTCTATCTCAAAATGTACGAGCGCCTAAAACCTTTATACCAAAGTATACAAGACATCACAGGATATCCAGCACCATAACCTCAAAACTCCGACCTAACCGCCTAGACTAGTTTTGAGTTTAGACGGTTTTTGTTGGTTGCAGACTATAAGAGAGTCGCTACGTGACTTACTTTTTATTGCGCTTTAATCAACACTGCTTATTAATACTTCATACTTGCAAATCAGCTTTATCCCCTCTCCTTTTATACCTAATTCTCGATCGAAACTACCTTCAGCCTACTTATCAAAAGATAACGATTTAGAGGTGTTTTGAATGTGACTGGTTATTCATCGGCTTAAACGACCTTTGATAGCATAAGCTCATCATGAGTTGAATGGTCTGTAAAAATTAGTGCTACATTAATATTACGAATTCTGCATTTAGCTAAACGGTTACTGTCAGAGTGCGTTGATATTTATGAGCTTGCAGTTACCTCAACCATCGAGCCAATATGGCTTCTAAAAGGATATAGCATTATGAAAACGGATTTTCTACCATGCTCAGCACTCAAAGTCAGTGCTCTCACCCTAGCTATCGCCGCAGCTTCCTTAAGTACATCCACTGTTATAGCTGCTGAATGTCAACTGGATAGCGGAGGTACAGGAGGCGCAACTAGCTTAGGAACAGATGCCTTGGCTTGTGGTCCCAATACTAGCGCCTTTGCCGACAATGCCACCGCAGTGGGGCAAAACGCATTTGCCTCAGCTGAAAACTCGCTAGCTGTCGGTAACACCGCCTTCGCCTCGTTTGAAAACTCCACCGCGATTGGCGCCAACTCACAAGCTGATGGTGTTGACGCTGTAGCGCTTGGTGGCGGTATCTCAGAAGATGGCTCACGTGCAGGCGCGCAAGCTTTGGGCAATTCGACTACTGCAATCGGCGGCGAGAGCTTAGCGAATACCCCTGGCGCAACTGCTCTAGGCTGGCAGGCAGAAGCTTCTGGCGCTATGGGTACGGCAGTTGGTCATCAGACTACAGCGTCAGGTGATCAAAGTTTTGCTGGCGCTGAAGACGCTGTGGCTTCAGGCACTAATGCGGTTGCTATAGGCAACACTGCTATTGCTTCAGGCGATGACGGCGTGGCGATCGGCGGTGACCGCTCAGGCGAACGCGCAACTACGGCTTCTGGCACGTCCTCTACTGCGATTGGTGGACAAGCTCAGGCCACTCAAGCAGGGTCTACCGCGATAGGTTGGCAATCAACCGCAAGTGCTGAACGCGCGCAAGCTTTCGGTCATTTAGCCAATGCGAGTGGTGTCCGCTCAACCGCCGTTGGTGAAGCAGCCACTGCTAGTTCAGACAACGCGGTTGCCATTGGTAATACTTCAGTCGCCTCAGGTCTTGATGGTGTGGCAATTGGTGGCGATAGAAGTGGCGTTCGTCAAACCACAGCTTCGGGTACTTCTTCAACCGCCGTCGGTGCGCAAGCTCAAGCCACCCAAGCAGGTTCTACCGCGATAGGTTGGCAATCAACCGCCAGCGCCGAACGCGCACAAGCTTTCGGTCATTTAGCCTCAGCAACAGGCGTGCGCTCTACCGCAGTCGGTGAAGCGGCGACAGCTCAAGGCGACTCTTCTGTAGCGGTGGGTAATAAATCTAGTGCTAGCGGCGCCAATGCTATCGCTATCGGTAATGGCGCAACAGCGGTAAGCGACGACCAAATCGTCTTAGGTAACGCCGGTCAACTGCAAGCCAGCACAGCATCACAGTCAGGAACGACCAATATCGTCACTTCTGATGCCAACGGCACTTTGGGCGCGAGCGTCTCTGTAAACTCACTTGCGACTGCCAATCAACTGGCCAACACTAACACTCAAGTCGCTAATTTAAATACAGCATCTGCTAGCAACACGAGACAGATCAATGATCTACGCAGCGAGTACAATCGTCAAGAAGATCGCTTAGATGAAGCCGAAGACGGCATTGCGATGGCGCTCGCCTTAGAGACGCCAGTCATTCCATCAGGTAAGCGCTACGCCATGACGATTGGCACTGGTTATTACAATGGCGGCTCAGCTTTGAGCACCTCGTTTGCTAGTCGACTTAGCGATAGCATGTCTATCTCAGCGGGCGCAGGATTTGGACTTGATACTGGCAAAGTCGGTGCGCGTGGCGGAGTCACCTTCGCTTGGTAAACAGCGCAGCAGTATCTACTCAACCAGTAGCTATTTAACTCAATAAAACCTCGCGACTGTGGGGTTTCTTGCGTTATATCTATTTTATTTATGGTCCGCGCTACTCTTTAATCAAACCAACCAGCCCCTTGGGCTTTTAAAAAGGATTCACCAATGAAAATGGAATTTTTGTCACAGTCAGCACTAAACATTAGTGCGCTTACTTTAGCCATTGCCGCCACTTCAGCATGTACAGCTATGACCACAACGCCTGAGACTCAAGCTGTTACTACTAACCCTACTGCTATCATTCTAGGCAACAGCGCTATGTCTAGTGGCACTAACGATACCGTCGCTATCGGTAATATGGCCAACGCAGGACTCAATTCAGCAACCGCTGTCGGTGGTCAAGCCAATGCTGCAGGTCTCGGTTCAACGTCTATCGGTTGGCAATCAAAAGCCACTGCCGAACGCGCACAAGCCTTCGGTCATCTAGCCAATGCAGCAGGGGTACGCTCTACTGCTGTTGGTGAAGCGGCTATGGCTGGTGGCAGCAATGACACCGTCGCAGTCGGTAATAAAGCCAGTGCCGGTATGAACTCTGCCACTGCCGTCGGTGGTGAAGCCAACGCGGCAGGTCTCGGCTCTACCTCTATCGGTTGGCAGTCCAAAGCAACTGCTGAGCGCGCACAAGCTTTTGGTCATATCGCTAATGCTAGTGGAGTGCGTTCTACCGCTGTGGGTGAAGCCGCTACTGCCCAAGGCACCAATTCGGTAGCAGTCGGCAATAAATCAATGGCTGGCGGCATGAACAGCATCGCTATCGGTAACGGGGCAATGGCAGCCAAAAGCAATCAAGTGGTGTTAGGCAGCGCCGGACAAGTGCAATCTAGTACCGCGTCACAGTCAGGTACGGTCAGAATTGTCACTATCGATGACAACGGTACGTTAGGCACTATGCTGGTCGACTACTACAAATCCGCTCGCTAAGCGGTTGATTACTGATATTAGCAAATCTATGAGCCAGTAATCCTAAACAAAATAACAAGACCTCGCCATGGCGAGGTTTTTGTTGTTTAAATTAAAAGCATTAGAAGGGTCGTAGGGGGGTGGTTAGCGCAGCGTAACCCATCGAGTATATTGGTAATTATTTAAAAAATTAAGGTAGTCGTAATTAAAATAAAGGATCGGAGCTAATCGCGCCTTTTGCTTGTATCTGTACCCCTAAGTGTGGCGGGCACTAACGGCTAATGGCATTCCTGTATTCTCGATACTACCCTCAGCCGAGTGCCCGCAACCCGCTTAGTCGCACAGGATACCGCGTCAGTCACGGCTAAAACGCACCTTCGTAGCGAGGTTAAACTAAGAGTTTTAAATATGACAACTATATCAGTATCACGATTGTCTTCTTAGTTATCCTTATAATCAGAAATAACATCTTCCGCCTCCCTTCTATAACCATTAGCAAGCTCTCGAAGTGTCACTGCAAAACGGTGATAACCTGCGTTTTCAATAGCCTCTGCTTTATTATCATATTCGATTGCTAAATTTTTCTCTGGTTGACCAGTTGGATCTACTAAATGGGCACCTCTCGAGTTGTATAAGCCCATGCTGTAACCATGACGAAGTTCTTTAGCATCTTTATCGTTCAAAGTTGCGGCAACTGTCCTGTCAATCCATAACCTATCGCTATCTTCTGGTGTATTGTTGAGAACGCTACCTATCTGCTGCATAGCAACTCTGTAATGCCCAGAACCTATACATATTTTTTTAACTTCTTCGAACCATTCTTGAAATAAATCTAAGTCAAAGTGACCTTCCATATCTGTTCCAGGCATAGTATTCCAGTTATGGAGTAATTGCCAAGCATTAGTAGCTAATTGTCTGTTGTTTTCATCTATAGTATCTGTTTTAAAATCGTCATTAGTAGATCTATAAATTGACTGAATTATCTGACAGAAGAAATTCGCATCTGTCCCAAGCTTCCATTCTAAAAATTTAGGTCTAGCGTCAAGTCGATAATCAAGCCATGGTAAATAAGCCCATTCTATTTTAGCTAACGCTTCTTGATTTATTTCTTCTTCAGACTGTAAGTATTTTATTAACTTAACAACTTCGTATGGTACGAGTGCGTTAATAGATTCTTTAGAGTTTACGCTAGCTAGTAGTACCTCTATACATTGTTCACTATCCAAGCTCTTACCTTGAAACATCCCACTAGATATACATCTTAAAGCTGCTCGTGGTCTCTCATAGTGTAAAAGCTTATTCACAGCAAATTTTATATCTTTCTCAATATATAAGGCATTAGTAAATGTTCGAGTCCAATACTTTGTTTCATCTTCTGACAACCAAGACTCGACTCTTTCCCATGTGTTTTCAGAAAATGGCAAATAAGATAAAAACTGACCTAAATCCTCTTCTGACCAGTTCAATCTATTAATATTATCAACCCAATTCCAACTTTTCTCTCTTAATGATTTGGATATGTATGAACTCAGAAACTCTTTTAACTTATTATCTGAAGTTGTTAACAAACTTGGTAATAAATATTCATCTATCTTATTATTCGGGATACTAGCTAAAGCATACCCAACAGCTTGAGGTGAGGATACTACTTTTACGAATTCTATAACCTGTTCAATACCGCCGTAGGTTAACAACTCTTCTATTGCCACCATCCTTTTTTCATCAAGTTTACTTTGCTCTTGATTAAAGTCATTATTACTTTCATAAAGCTCAAAGTCTCTTTCTGAAAATAAATATTGATAAAGCAAAAAAGGATTCTTTGGTGCAAATTTTTCAGAAACATTCTCTATTTTATCGATCATATGACTTGGTAATACCCACTCTGCATCTGTAAATTTACGATGCTTAACAGATAGTACTGTTAATTCATTCCAAATACGCTTTTTATTTTCTTCTGACAGAGCGTCAAAGGTTTCAGAGCTTAGTTTGTCAATAAAAGCTTCAAAACTTTTTTCAGGAAGATTATCTAAGTTTTTGATTAACTCTACATTACGTTCAATATCTTTCTCTGTCATACCTACAATCAAATCACCGAAGAAATCATTCTGTTCCCAATATTCTTGATTTGAAATATTAGCTTCCCACTCACTAGAGATAGCATTTTGCCATTTAGGCTTATAGTTTTCGAAAGCAGTTAAGTGCTTATTAGGTAACAACTCAAGTAATAGATTCCAACCTATATCTGGCTCTTCCCTTACTATAGTAGTTATAGCTGTTTTTCTCTTTTCTAAATCGGCTGTAGTTTGTGGTCTCCAAGGTAGTAAAATTGTTGTGAGAGAGTTGATTGGTCTATTTGCCCAATTGCCACCTGTATCATGTCTTGCAAGTTCACCTAATATACAAACAACACGAACTAAATGTTGTGGATTCCAAGCTAAAGCTTCAAGTCCCCATAAAAGACCTGTAATGTAGTTTGTCTGACCAAATCCACTACCCTCCTGTGCGAATATTTCATCGAAGGGACAAGGGTCTAAGCTCAATGTATTTTCTATTTGTTTAAGAAACTCATTAGGGTTGGCTTCAGCTAAATTAGGTAGTAAGTTGTTTAGCGTTGCCCATTGTTGCCAAGTAGCTTCACTTAACAATTCTCTCAATAAAATACAAATTATATTTTCTGCTTTCGATGGAGTACATTGAGTAAATAGTTTCGCATGATTTCCAGTCAGTGCCATGCTTTCTGCAAGATTTTGACGCAGTATGCCTGAATATGTAGTAACTTTTCCTTGTATAGTAGCTAAATACCTTTCATCTTTAGACAACTCGAATGCAGGATCTTCTTCATTCAAGACTAGTTCTACAATAGTTTTGAAATTATCTAAATCATTATCAAAAATTAGTGAGCCTAACGTCTTAAGTAATTCTATTTTGTCACTAATCAACCAAGCGCCGTTTTTGAAAACTAGAGGACTATTAGATTGTTTAGAAATATCTTTAATAATAGGCAAGCAATCTTCGTATTCTTCATTCAGTAGTTGGCTTACTATTTTTCTATCGTTCTCATTTTGATCACTCCATCCACCAATAAGCAGTAGAAGTGCTAACTCCGAGCTATATTGATAATTAATCAACTGGTTATGCGTTTGTCCCCTACTATTTTTTAAATGGCTGGGTATTTCTATGATAGACCTATGCTTAGCGAAATCTTTCAACAAGTCTTCAGGTAGACTATCTCTAGTTATGGTTGTACCACTTTGATTGTATGATTGAACAACATCGACAATTCTACTCCATACCCTACTAATATCTTTATTCTGAAATTGGGAAATATGAGAGTGAATTAGAGATAGAACCACACCTTTTTCGTCTCCTAAGTCATAACCTAAGACCTGAAAACAGCCTAAAAAATTATATAATTCTTCATCAGTTAAATCTGTACCATTATTGGCATTTTTTAAGTGTAGTTTAAACACATCAAGTTTATTATTAGCTTGGGAAGGGCTAAATTTAGCCATCTTAACGTTCGTAAAAAACTCCAAAGAGTCCTTAGCATATTTAGCTTGGCGCAAAATAAACTGAACATTTTTATGGTCAGTTGCACTTATATGACTAGTAATCAACGCAATAATATCTTTACGTTTATCGAAAATAGAGCTATTGTTAAAGTCAGTCCACGCTGCTTGTATAACCTCACCAAATGTAGAGTCACCTTTAGTAATAGTAATAGAATGTTTTACTTGACCCAGTAGTCTGCGAGACTCATTAGTTTCCGAGTCTTCAATCAATAGAACCAAGTCATCAGTCTCATAACCTAACCTCTTACCTTGAAGAGCTATTTCTTTAATAGGCCAACATGGCATATTAGGAACATGACCTCTAGATAGCATCAAAGCTACAAAACATGCTTGAATATGCGCCTCAAAATGTGCGCCTCCGCCCCCTGTAGAAAACGGATTGCTGATTTCCTTACTTTTATTAGCCAATTATTTTCTCCAAAATATTTTATAATATTATAGAAGTTATTTTATAAACTAAACACTACCTCCAAAAGCCGCATAAACCCGATTTAACCCCTCACGCAGCAGCGGCTCAGGACACGCCACATTAATACGCATTTTCAAATGACCCTCAGCACCATATTGAATCCCTGCACTAAGCTCAACTTTAGCGTCTCGAAGCCTATCATAGAGCGCTTGATCATCATCGCCATACGCGGAACAATCGAGCCATATCAAATACGACGCTTCTGGGCGCATAACCTTGATATCAGGCAGATGCCCTGCTAAAAATTCTATCGTAATCTCGATATTTTTTTCGATATAAGCCAGCGCTTGCTCAAGCCATTCCCCGCCCTCTTCATAAGCACTTTGCATCACGGTATAGGCAAATAAGTTTAGCTCATACTCATCATTTAAGTGCTGCTGCTGGCTGATTTTTTTCAGTAGTGCATCGTCTTTAGCAAAGATCATCGAGCCTTTGATACCCGCTATATTAAAGGTTTTGGTCATGGAGGTTAGGCTGACCACCTTATGCACGTACCCTGCTGCTTCTGCGAGTTTTAAAAACGGCGTAAAGGTATGACCACTTAAGGTTAAATCTTGATGGATCTCATCGCTAACGATGGCGACATTGTGTTTTTTACATAGCGCAAGGAGTGCCTCAAGCTCATCAATAGTCCAGACACGCCCGCCCGGATTATGCGGATTACAGAATAAAAACAGCTTTACATTATGCTGAATAATCTTGGCTTCGATATCTTTTAGATCCAGCTGATATTTGCCATCAACTTCCTTTAATGCAGACATCACTAGCGTGCGATCATTTTGCTGCACCTTAGTCATAAAAGGCGTATAAATAGGGTCATTGATTAGTACCGCGTCCCCCGCCTTGGTAAAGACCTGCATCATCAGTGCGAGGCTTGGCACCACTCCCGGCGAAAATAAGATATTATCCTGCGTCAAATCCAAACAATAACGGCTGCTATGCCAGTGAATAATCGACTCATACAATTCCGCAGTCGGTTTGGTATAACCCAAGATACCGTGCTGCACGATTTGCTCGAGGGTATTTAGAATAGGCTGAGCGGCCCTAAAATCCATATCCGCTACCCAGAGCGCAATGGTGTCATCGTCATAAGGCCATTTGAGTGATCCGGTATTACGTCTATCGATGATTTCATCAAAGTTATATTGCACTGGCATTATCCTTTATAGAACCCAAAGCTTTACTGTTTATTATGAAAGGTTTAATAAAGGCGTTTAACGCCCTTTAAAATTTGCCACACGGCGCTCAACCATCGCCATCGCGCCTTCTTTTGCGTCCTCTGAATGAAACAGATGCGGTAGATAACCATGAATGTTGGCTAAGGCTGCTTTTGCGCCATTACGGCTAGCATCTTGCGCTGAGGACAGCAGCCCTTTTACTCCAAGTGGGGCAGCCGTGCAAATCTCTTGCGCTATCGTCAGTGCTCGCTTGTACTCTTCACCATTTGGCACGATTTCGCTAACTAAATTCAGTCTGTCCGCGGTTTGCGCGTCGAAGTTCTTACCCGTAAGTAAGTACGGCATCGCTTTTTGCCAACCTGCTGCCGCGACAAAGCGTACCGTCGCCCCACCAAATGGCATGATACCGCGCTGTACTTCCATCTGTGCAAAGTTGCAATTGTCACTTGCGATAACGACATCACTGTTGAGCATCAGCTCAATGCCAGCGGTAAAGCAGGTGCCTTGTATCGCGACGACGACAGGTTTGCTGCGCAATTTGCCGCCGATACCCCACGGATCTATTTCATCATCATTAAATTCAAACGCGCCTTTGTCCCATTTGTCTTGTAGCTCCATCAGATCAAGACCAGCGGTGAAGTGCTCACCATGCGCAAATATCAGCGCACAGCGTAGATTATCATCGTTGTCATATTTAGTAAGTGCTTCGGAGAGCTGTTTGATCATATGGCTGTCAAAGGCATTGCGCTTGTCCGCGCGATTGAGTCCGATGAGGCAGATAGTGTCGTTGGTCTCGTAAGTAATGCGAGTGTTCATATTATGGATATCGTTTTGGGTAGTCATAACCTGATCCTTTGAGTTAATGAGTATTGTGAGTGATTGCAGAGGATAATATGATAAGCAAGGTGATAAAAAGTTACTTTCAATATAGACATACCTGCGCTATTACACAAGCTACAATCTTAAGCGCTGTGCGCAGCGATACAGCAAAACTTAATAGTAGTTGACCTGATTTATGATAGCTGCCACTATTATGCAACTTGTAACCCTTATTAGAGCGCGTTATGGAATTTTGGCACGGTTTTCTGCTTATCACTAGCGTACATTTGCTAGCGGCCGCCTCGCCTGGCCCTGATTTTGTTTTAGTTTCACGTGAAACATTAACAAAAGGCCGACGTACCGGACTGATTTGTAGTTTAGGGATTACCTTAGGTCTATCGATTCATATTATCTACTCGGTATTAGGACTGGCGACCGTTATTGCGCACTCGCAGCCACTACTCACTGCTATTAAATGGCTAGGCGGCGCGTATCTGATTTATCTTGGTTGGCAAGGGATTTGGTCTAAACCAAAACATCCAACCGCGGTAATAGATAACCATTCAGCAGAGCAATCTACTGCATCACGAGTGCAGAATACAACTGTAGCCAACTCTACCTTTTCGACACTACGCCGTGGTTTTTTCTGCAATGTTTTTAACCCTAAAGCGCCCGTCTATTTTGTAGCGATCTTTACTTTGGTATTATCACCCGGTATCCCGCTTTGGCAACTGGCTATTTATGGCTTGTGGATGATGGTATTGCAGATGGCCTGGTTTAGCACTGTGGTCATACTGCTCTCTATTCCGGCTATTCTTAGGCGTTTTCAGCGCTTTGAGCATTGGATTGACCGCATCTTAGGTAGCGCGATGATCGTATTGGGATTAAACCTAATTTTGCGCAGCCGATAAACCATTCGGCGTTGATGAAATCTGCTAAACTAGTCGGTTATCTTCAGACTTTATAGCCCAATACTATGACCAATTTCTCTTCTAAAAATAACAGTCCAAAACATAGAAATAGATCCCCAGCAACCGCGAAAAAACTCGGTCAACTGCATCCGCGTAATCCGCATCAAGGTCGCTATGACTTTGCGCTATTGACCCGCGCCTTACCTGAGCTTGCTAAGCATACCATCACTAACCCTAAGGGCGAACCGACGATTAATTTCTCTGACGCTGAGGCAGTACGCGTGCTTAATCAGGCGTTGCTCGCACATTATTATGGCGTAAAATTTTGGGATATCCCTGAGGGTTATCTATGTCCACCTATTCCGGGGCGCGCCGATTATATTCATTATATTGCTGACTTACTCGCGCAGACCACCCATGTCAACAGTGATAATACCCCGCCCACGGGCAAAGATATCCATGCGCTAGATATCGGTACGGGTGCCAGCGCGATCTACCCTATTATCGGTAGTCAAAGCTACGGCTGGCGTTTTACTGCCAGCGATATCGATCCGGTATCAGTCAATACGGCTACGGTGATTAGCCAAGCCAATCCCAAGCTAAAAAGTGCGATCAAGGTCAAGCTACAACCTGAACCAAGGTACATCTTTAAAAATATTATTGGTAGGCAGGATTATTTCGATGTAGTGGTATGCAACCCGCCGTTTCATGCGTCATTAGAAGAAGCTATGGCCGCCAATAGCCGTAAGCAGCATAATTTACAGCGGCATCGTGGCAAAAACGAAAGCGCGCAAATCAGTCGCCATTCCACAAAATCAGGTAATGCTGCGCAAAACCTCAACTTCGGTGGTCAACATAAAGAGCTATGGTCTGAGGGTGGCGAGATTGCTTTTTTGACTAAAATGATCAAAGAGAGTAAGGATTTTGCTGAGCATGTCGGCTGGTTCACAAGCTTAGTGTCCAAGTCTGAAAATGTAAAACCTTTGCAGCTACTATTAAAGCAATTAGATGTGGCACAGATGCGTATTATTGAGATGAGCCAAGGCCAGAAGAGTACACGGGTATTGGCTTGGCGGTTTACTAAGAATGAAGCGGAATAATCTCAGCTTGAGATAGTCCTTGGTTTATAGCTTAGCTATGTTCCACATGGAACCTAACTAGCATTTTGCTTAAGAAGATATTTCACGTGAAACAATAAAAACCCTACTTTACTATTAAAGTAGGGTTTTTATAAGACTATTAAGACAAGTTGATTAGCTAAAAAAACATCACCTTTAAACCAATAGCGATAAGCACCGCACCGCCTAACCCTTCCGCTTTATCCTCCAGCCAAGTTCCTGATTTCTGACCTAAATATACCCCAAAAAAGCTAAAAACAGCAGTTACTATGCCAATAATTAAACAAGCCAATCCAGCGTTTAAAAGCAACAAGTTAAGCGTAAATCCCGCTGCCATCGCATCGATACTCGTCGCAACTGCCAACGTCAACATAGTGTTATGATTGATACTTTTCGACTGATTATAAGCTTGATCTAGGGTTTCATTATTAGTAACCACACCTTCGTCATGGCACAAGAATATCTCATAGATCATCTTTGCGCCGAGTAGGATAAGAATAGTTCCGCCAATCCAAGGCGCGGCAGCAGTGAGCCATCCTAACAGTGCCGCCCCTAACCAGTAACCGATAAGCGGCATGATGCCCTGTGCAATACCAAAATATAACGCGGCATAGATAGCTAAGCGCAATAGATAATAGGGATTTCGCTGTTGATTTTTTGCGCCCAGACCTATGGCGACAGCAAATGCATCCATTGCTAAAGCCGTAGCTAGTAAGATAACTTCGATCATTTCACTCGTCGCTTATTCATAAATGGATCTTGTATAGGTTTCACATGAAACAAAAAAGCCACCTTGCGAGCAAGATGACTTTTATTATAAATAAATATTAAACCCAGTTAGATATCTAAGTTAGAAACTGTCAACGCATTCTCTTCAATGAAGACACGACGTGGCTCGACATGATCGCCCATTAGGCAAGTAAACATATGATCGGCAGCGATAGCGTCCTCGATAGTCACACGTAGCATCCGGCGATTCTCTGGGTCCATCGTAGTATCCCAAAGCTGATCGGCGTTCATCTCGCCGAGACCCTTATAACGCTGAATAGCCAGACCACGGCGCGCATCTAACATCATCTGCTGCCACAGATAATCAAAGTCACGTACTGGAATATCTTTAGTCGTACCACTACCCGCTTCTCGGCGAATAAAGGCGCTATCTTCCAATAAGGTATTCCACTCTGCTGATAAGCGTAGCAACTTGCTATACTCACCTGAGTTGATGAAGCTGGCATCAAGCAGATAATGATGAGCGAGCTGATGGACATAAATAGTGACTCGAGGTAGCCACTGTGCTTTGTTCGATATCATCTCACTGTTAGGAGCGGCTTGAGTCTCACCTTCTATCTCTAGCTGCGACTCTGCTTGTGCATTCATACCTAATAGATCAGCGGTGACCGCATCCGTAGCAGCTGTTACTGGCGCATGAATATTGACCAGTTCAATCTCAGGGCTCAACTCATCACCGAATTGATTCAGCTGAGTTTGTAGCTGTGCCTGCCATTCTTCCATGACTGATTTATCGTAAGTCATGTCTGTGCTCAGCTTTGGCGTGTGCGTTAGCGCATCTAACAGCGTCGCTGGAAAACGAATTTGCAAACGAGCTTTTATCAGCTGCGTTTGGTTATAGTCATTGAGCAGCGTTTCTAGTGCTTGTCCAGTGATCGCTGGCGCATCTTCACTGACATGCAGCTTAGTATTATCAATCGTCGAGGACAACAGATAAGCTTTTAGCGCTTCATCATCTTTAAGGTAAAGCTCTTGACGACCTTTTTTGACTTTATACAGCGGCGGCTGCGCGATATAGATATAACCACGTTCAATCAGCTCCGGCGTTTGACGGAAAAAGAAGGTCAATAGCAAGGTACGAATGTGTGAGCCATCGACGTCAGCATCGGTCATGATGATGATTTTATGATAGCGAACTTTGTCCGGATTATACTCATCAGGGCCGATACCACAGCCAAGCGCGGTAATTAAGTTACCTACTTCTGCAGAAGACAGCATTTTATCAAAACGCGCGCGCTCAACGTTTAAGATTTTACCTTTAAGCGGCAGAATCGCTTGCGTCTTACGGCTACGACCTTGCTTAGCACTACCGCCAGCAGAGTCACCCTCCACTATGTATAGCTCTGACAATGCCGGATCTTTTTCTTGGCAGTCAGCAAGTTTGCCGGGCAGACCGGCGATGTCGAGTGTCGTCTTACGACGGGTCATCTCACGGGCTTTACGCGCCGCATCACGGGCACGCGCCGCATCAATAATCTTACCGGCGATCGCTTTACCCGCGCTTGGGTTTTCTAGTAAGAAATCATTGAATTTGTCGTGCATCGCTGATTCAACCGCAGATTTTACTTCGCTTGAAACCAGCTTATCTTTAGTCTGACTAGAAAATTTTGGATCAGGAACTTTAACAGAGACAATAGCCGTCAAACCTTCACGCGCGTCATCACCTGTAGCGGTAACTTTCTCTTTTTTGAATAAGTTTTCGCGATCCATATAGCTGTTGAGCACACGGGTCAAAGCTGAGCGGAAACCTGATAAATGCGTGCCACCATCGCGCTGCGGAATGTTATTTGTGAAGCACAGCACCTTTTCGTTATAAGTATCGGTCCATTGCAATGCCACTTCGACCGCGATACCGTCGTCTTGCTCGCTCGTGAAATGAAAGACGTCATTAATACCGTCTTTACCGGCATTGATGTAGCTGACAAATTCAGACAGACCGCCTTTGTGCTCAAACTCATGACGCTTATCAATGCGCTCATCAGTTAGGACGATACGTACTCCCGAGTTCAGAAAGGACAGCTCACGCAAACGCTTGGCTAAAATATCGTATTCAAAGACAGTACCGGTAAAGACATCACTACTCGGATAAAAGCGGATTTGAGTCCCTGTCTGATCCGTAGCTTCCATTTGCTGGATTTCGCTATCAGGTACACCGTCGGTATAAGTTTGCTGATAATGGTAGCCTTCACGCCAGATATTCATCTCAAGCTTTTTGGATAGCGCGTTAACTACGGACACCCCTACCCCATGCAGACCGCCCGAGACTTTATAGCTATTATCATCGAACTTACCACCCGCATGTAGCACCGTCATAATAACCTGCGCCGCTGATACGCCTTCCTCAGGGTGAATATCGACAGGAACACCGCGACCATTATCGCTGACACTGACCGACTCATCTTCATGAATGACAATATCGATCTGATCACAGTGACCGGCGAGCGCCTCATCGATAGAGTTATCAACGACCTCAAACACCATATGATGCAGGCCAGTACCATCGTCGGTATCACCAATATACATCCCTGGACGTACGCGCACCGCTTCCAGTCCGCGCAAAACACGGATGTCCTTGGAGCTATAATCAGAAGGTATACCTTCAGGCGCTACAGTATCGAGTGTATTGGTCTCAAGCGTACTCTCTAAACTGACGGTATCTAACTGCTCGTTATCGATAGGTAATGAGTCACTCATGTGCATTCCTTAATCAAGCCGTGATCAGCTAATAATTGTACGCTAGCTTTATACAAATCAATATAAAGATAGCGTCTTACTAAGGTGTCTTAAACTTCACTTTTTACTGTGGAACTTCACTCCCACAGTAATTATTACCAATAATCTAGCACCTTATTGATAATAAAAAGTATGAAATAAAAGTTATAGAATAGTCGCTGAAAACAGGGCAAACATAAAGCCCTATTCTAACATTTTTTTGGCTGTAAGTCACTGTTTACTGGCGATTTCCAGCTTAAAACGCAATAGCGCTGAGTATAATTGGACGGTCGAGCTAAAAACAACTGCAGGCTATAAAATAGAGTCTCATTTGAGCCTAAATAATGGCTATTAGAGACACGCTAGTTCTATGGGCTACTTGAAAGTAGATTTCTAATAAGATCTTAAGTAAAGATGCTCAGCTGCCCTTGTTTCATGTGAAACACACTAGGAGATGACCAATACTGATTGACTATAGGTAACACATCTGCCGTCAAGCTGGTCATAAACACCTGGCAAGGTAGCTTGGCTAAAGTGGACAACAAGATATCTATCGCTCTATCGTCTAGCTCAGCGGTGATATCATCTAATAGTACTACTGGTGTCGTTGTTCTATGGTTATCCGCTTGCGTATTTTGGCTAACCGATTCGCCAATAAGGTCTTTCTTTAGCAATAGTGGTAACTGCGATAGACGTAACGCGGTAATGAGTAGCTTTTTTTCGCCTCGAGACAAGACGTTAGCAGCTTGCTCTTTTAATGTAGGCACTTTTTGCTCTTTTAACTCGGCCGGCTTAGTCGTGTCGGTATGATACTCGGTTGCTGATTTTGGCTTTTCATCTTTTGCATCAATCTCGCTCTCAGAGCGCCAATGCACATGAATATCAGCCCGATGGCTACCGATACGAGTATAGCCTAGCTGCAGATCTTGAGCTAGGCGCTCATCTAACTGCACGTCTAATGGTATCGCGGCATCGTAGCCTGCATGGTAGCTCAAACTGATTTGCTGAGCATAAGACGGTAAGAGCTGCGCTATACTTTTTTCAAAATAAGGCTGCCAAGCTAGAAACACTTGTTCACGATAATGATGAATAAGCGCAGCATGGTTAGCCAGTCCTTTATTCCAAGACTTCAGCTCTGCTAATTGTACTGGTGTTAGGCTTTTGCTTTGCTTAAGTAGGCTATTACGCTGTTTTAGGAGGCGCTGATAGGCTACCCATTGTGGATGAAAGCCCTGTTTCATGTGAAACACTAACCAATCGAGGAGCTGGCGACGACTAGCACTACCCTGCTCTAACATATCCATCGATGAAGGATCTATCAGTAACGTTGGTAGCTGTTCGGTGAGCATACTTTGGTTATAAACAGTACTCTGATTGAGACGTAAAATGGTAGTAGCATCAGTCTGCTTTTGGATCGCCAGACTAGTACCATCGGTTAAAGTAGCATGCACGATGGCTGATGGTCTATGATGCTGAACATAGCGCTTAGGCTGACTGTGACGGAAGCTCTTACCACGTGACAGTAAGAATATGGCCTCTAACAGTGATGTTTTGCCACTACCATTTTCTCCAATGATGACATTACATGCTGCTGCTTGCAGTTTGACGTGCTGAAGGTTACGTAAGTCTGTCGCTTGTAAACGTTCAATCATAATGATTACGAAAGCCTTATCGAGCTTAGATACGCATCGGCATAATGACGTATTGATGAAACTCATCACCCAGCTGGTTGACTAACACCGAGGCGTTAGACTGACTCATATGCATCTGTACATCGCCTTGAACCACGCCTAATACATCTTGTAGATAAGCGGCATTAAAAGACAGCTCCATAGGCTCACCTTGATACTTCGCTTGTATCATCTCCACCGCTTCGTCTTGCTCGGCATTGTTAGCCCGTATCTCAACCATACCGTCGCTAGCGAAATTAAATACCACTCCGCGTGATTTCTCATTACTCAAAATCGCCACTCGGCGCAGCACGTCAGTCATTTTTTCTTGACTAAATAGAGCTAACTTATCGGTATTACTAGGCATAACTCGGCGATAGTCAGGAAATTTACCATCAATCAGACGTGCGGTAAAAGTGACCATCAAGTCAGTGCTCACTTGTCCGGCGCTATCAACCTCGCCAAACGGTAAACTGACTTGCAAAAACTCACGACCGAAACTCAAAGTTACGGCGTTATCTTTATCCCCTAGCATCTTACCAAGCTCAGTAGCCAAACGCTCTAGCTCAATTACTGCCTTGCGTGGCAGTATCGCTTGCATATTCAAATCGCTATCGATATCGATCACACTACGTGCTAGCGCTAATCGATGACCGTCAGTCGCTACTGTGGTTAGCTGCTGCTGCGACACATCAAAAAGCATACCCGTTAAATAGTAACGGACATCTTGAATCGCCATCGCAAACTGAGTTTTATGAATAAGATCTATCAGACGGCTACGGCTAATCGTCAAAGCGGTGATATTTTCAGGGTTACCTAAGCTTGGATAGTCTTCACTTGGCAGAGTTCCTAAAGTAAAGCGGCTTTTGCCACTTGTCAGTAAGCAGCGCTCGTTTTCTTGGGTAGTCAGATTAATCTGCGCTTGAGCGGGTAACGATTTACAGATATCTTTTAGCTTTATCGCTGGCAAAGTCGTTGTGCCCGCTTCAATACAAGCGCCAGCAGGTAACTTAAGCGCGGATGTTAGCTCAACCTCTAAATCCGAAGCCGTGAGTACCAGCTCAGATTCAGAGAGTTGTAGTTTTATATTACCCAAAATCACCATGTTATGACGCTTATCAGCGGCCTTGGCGATTAAGTTAATAGCTTTTAATAACGACTCACGATTAATCGATAATTGCATGCTAGGTACTCTTATTTTTAAAGAAATCTATTTTTAGAGATAGTTATATTTTTATAAGTCTCGATCATTATAAACTATATTAACTTGCTAAAATACTACTCTACTATTTTGTATTAACCGGCTTGTAGCATCATTGCTAACGCTTTGTAGTCTTTATCTACCGTAGGATCCTCAGCACGTAATTGCGCCACTTTTTCGCAGCCATGCATGACCGTTGTGTGATCGCGCCCACCAAAAGATTGACCAATATCTGGGTAACTATCGCCTGTCAGCTCACGAGATAGCGCCATCGCTATTTGCCGAGGCCTAGCAATACTACGGGTGCGTTTGCGGCCCATCAGATCCTTTACACTGATATCGTAGTACTCGGCCACAACTTTGCGAATATTATCCATATTAACCGCTTGTACCCGCATAGCCACGATATCTTTGAGTGCATACTGTACCATCTCAAGCGTCACTGGGGCACCGGTCAAATTAGAGTTGGCAAATACCTGATTTAGCGCGCCTTCCAATCTTCTTACGTTAGAGACTACATTTTGTGCGATAAATAAGGCGCATTCTTTAGGTAATGTCATACCAAAAGAAGCGGCCTTTCTTTGTAAGATCTGTACGCGAGTATCAATCTCAGGTGGCTCCACAGCGACTGTCAGCCCCCAAGAGAACCTCGAGCGAAAGCGTTCATCAAATTCAGTCATTTGTGAAGGGTGTCGATCCGAGGCTAAAATAAGCTGTTTATCACCACTAGTAAAATCAGCAAATAAGGTCAAAAACTCATTACTGCTTTTCGTCTTTCCAGCTAATACATGAATATCATCGACAATTAACAAATCTACTTTTTTTATTTTCTTCTTAAAATCTTCTATTTTATTATTTCTTAAAGAATATACTAATTGATTAATAAATTTCTCAGAAGTGAAATAATAAAAACTTCTATTGTTTTTTACATAACGCTGAGCAACAGAATGCATTAAATGCGTTTTTCCTAAACCTGAAGGTCCATATATAAACAAAGGATTATGTCTATTTTTTGATTGACGCTTACTCAGCTCATAACAAGCCTTGTAAGCGAGATTGTTCGACTTACCAGTGACAAAGGTTTCAAAGGTGAAATCAGGGTTTAAATAGCTAAGAGACTTTGCATCAGCAGAGTCACTTGACGCTGCATACTGTTGATTATTTCCAGCATCTACTTTGGACTCGAAATTGAGGTTACTGGTATTGTTTTTTTGCGATGCTAGGGTAGGGGAGGAGAGGTGATGGTCACTAGTAAACAAAGTATCTATGGTTTTAGTAGGATCGCCAACACTATCCACAGCACTTTGATTGCTGCTTTGATCCTCATTTTGGTTACTCTGATTGGCATTATCAACACGGACGACTACGTCTAAAATACTACCTTGACTGTGTTTAGCAACCAATTGACGGATGTCTTCTAAATGATTCTTTTTGATATAAGACACAAAATAATCGTTAGGCGCTCTAATGACTAGGGTTTGTGCTTCTTCGTGAGCGGATAAAGGTCTTAACCACATCGTAAAGACGTTATCTTTGACATGATAACGCAGGTCGTCCAAGCATTTATCCCAAAGTGTCGCCGTGTCTATCATAAAAAAACAACCTTATTATCTCATAGTAAATGCAATGAATTAACGCTTATAGCTATGCGTTTTTCTCTGCATTCAACCTTAAGTTTAGCCAAAAAACAGTAAGTAGTCACAATAATATTAGGAGGTTAATCTACCATAAACAGCCTGTGGATAACATCCCATTTTTTGGGGATAACTCTGGGGATAATTTTGTGGATAACTCAAAGACTCAAGTTGCCCACATTTCACCCACAGCTTATCCACAGGGTTACCCATAGGCTATCTTTTTGATAAATAACAGCAAAACAAAGTTATCCGCAGAAAAACTGGCTCCCAATAACAACAATACTTATATATATTAATAGTTAATTATTATAGAGAACAGCAAAATCTGTGGATAACTTTTAAAACTTAGCCAAAAGTAATAACGACGAAAGCAACTAAAGAACCAATAAGAGCTTGTTGTAATTAACACTATGAGCAAAACAGTTCATTAGTTCGTTGACCTATATTTGCGAGAATGGTATAATCCTGCATTATTTTGAATTCAGTCCATTATTTTGATAGGTGAGTTATGAAACGTACATTCCAACCCAGCGTGATCAAGCGTAAACGTACTCACGGTTTCCGTGCACGTATGGCAACGAAAAAAGGCCGTCAAGTATTGGCACGTCGCCGCGCGAAAGGACGTCATCGTCTTACTGTGTAATTGGCAACTAACCTCAGCTATGAATGATAACTGAGAGATAGCCATCTATTAAAAGCGCCGATATAGGCGCTTTTTTTGTCTCTATATTTTGTATTATTTGACGCCCTATTCCTGATCTTAACTTCTTTTTGTAGCCCCTTTGATGTGACTACTAGCTCTTATTTTAGGCCCTACTATGCCCAATACACCTTCAGCACCTACTGGCTATCATTTTACTAAAGAACAGCGTCTGCTGACTCCAGCGGCTTTTCGTGAAGTGTTTGATGCTCCTGAGCGTAAACTGCATCAAAGCCATCTTATGGCTTTCGTAAGTAGCAATGCTTTACAACAGCCACGCGTCGGTATGGCCATCACCAAGCGTAAAGTACCTACTGCGGTGAGCCGCAATTTAGTTAAACGTTTAATTCGAGAAAGTTTCCGCAATAAAGCATCTAATTTAGAAAATAAAGATATTGTTTTTATTGTTAAAAAGTCTATAGAAGAAATAGAAAATAAAGAGCTATTAAAAGAGATAAACAATATTCTAAAAAAAATAGAAATAAATTAAAATGAATTTATATAAAAAAATAATTAATAAAACTATATATTTATTTTTACTTAATGTTATTAATCTTTATCAAAAAATAATAAGTCCAATATTACCTGCACGCTGCCGTTATTACCCGACTTGTTCAAACTATGGCAAGCAGGCAATAGCTTGGCATGGTGTTTGGCCCGGAAGCTTGCTGTTAATAAAGCGTCTTGGCCGCTGTCAGCCTTGGGGTGGACATGGTATTGATTTCGTTCCCGTGCCCCTAGCTAGCTATGACTACAAACCCTTTCATCCATCTTTAACAGGATCATCCGTGGAAGATGAGTTAAATAGCGCTGCTAATAGTTATTTGACCAGTAGCATCTATCGTGACAAGAGTAGTTATGTCGCACGTTTAAACTACCTCATGAGCCAAAACAACTTTTGATGTGAATAACTGAAGGTAGTTATCCACAATCTATCCAAGTTATCCCCATATTTTCAGTGTTATCTTCAATAAATTTTCGCGCTATCTAAGTTATCCACAGCCTATCCACACTCTTGGTATCATTTAGGCTTGTTTTTTAGTAAAATAATGCACATTTTATGTTAATGATTGCTAATACTGCTATTGACAGCAAAACGATTCGTTAAGCAGTTGTGATGCATGCTCTAATTTTAGTTCCCTAATATTTAATCTAGGACAGGTTTATGCAAAAGATATTACGGGTAATGATCATCATTGCGATGCTAATTACCGCTTATCTGCTGATTTTGGCATGGCGAGATGATTATGCTGATGCGCCAGCTGTAGAAACGACGCCAAATGCGGCAGCTACAGTAGGGGGGGATATTCCCTCTACCACTGGTGCAGCGGGTGACATTCCGGCACAGACGATACCGGTTGACAATGGCCTGGCGAACACCGCTCCGGTTAAAGATACCAATCTTATTTCTGTTACTACCGATCGTTATGACATCAAGATCAACCCTGAAGGTGGCGACATTGTTTATGCTGCGTTAAAGCAATACGATGCAACTCTCGATAGCGACGAACCTTTTGTGTTACTAGAGAATAATAGTAATCGCGTCTATGTCGCTCAGTCAGGCTTGATCGGTCAAAACGGTATTGATACCGCAGATGGCCGTGCCAGTTATCGCTCTGCAGCTGATAGCTATATGATGCAAGAAGGGCAACAAACCTTATCCGTACCGTTAACCTATCAACAAGATGGTGTTAAGGTAACTAAGACTTATACCTTTACCCATGGTAAATACCCCATCGATGTCAGTTATCAGATACAAAACAGGTCAGCACAGCCGTGGCAAGGACAGATGTTTGCCCAGCTCAAACGTGATGATAGTAAAGATCCTGGGATGTCTGATAAAGGCGCGCTGAGTATGGCGACTTATCTAGGCGGCGCTTGGGGTACGCCTGATGATCCGTATAATAAGCTTAAGTTCGGAAAGTTTAGTAATGATGAGATCCAAGTAACCAGTGATGAAGGCTGGGTTGGCATCGTACAACATTACTTTGTCTCTGCTTGGACACCAGAGAACTTCACCGGTCAATTCTTCAGCCGCGAGACGGGCAACGATTATTTTATTGGCTTTAACAGTCAGCCTGTCAATATTGCCGCAAATAAGCAGCTCACTTTAGATGCTACTTTATATGCTGGTCCTAAAGTACAGTCTGAGCTCAAAGAGGTTGCTGTCGGGCTGAATCAGACCGTTGATTATGGTTTATTATGGCCAATATCGAAGATACTTTTTGCTATTCTTGATGGTATTCATAAAGTATTAGGTAACTGGGGTTGGTCTATTATTGTCCTGACTATCTTAGTTAAGATTGCTCTGATGTGGTTCTCTAACAAGAGCTACTATTCGATGGCGAAGATGCGCTCGTTAGCACCGCGACTAGCGGCACTAAAAGAAGAGCATGGCGATGATCGCATGAAGATGTCGCAAGAGATGATGGGCATCTATAAAGAAGAAAAGGTCAATCCGATGGCGGGTTGTCTGCCGATATTGATGCAGATGCCTATTTTCTTAGCTTTATATTGGGTACTGGTTGAGAGTGTTGAGCTTCGTCACGCGCCGTGGATTTTATGGATTCAAGATTTATCCGCAATGGATCCTTGGTTCATTCTACCGCTACTGATGGGTGTGTCGATGTTTATTCAGCAGCAACTGAACCCGCAGCCTGCTGATCCTATGCAAGCTAAAGTTATGAAGTTTTTGCCGATTATCTTTACCGCCTTTATGTTGTTCTTCCCAGCGGGTCTAGTACTGTACTGGACGGTGAATAACTTATTCAGTATGACGCAGCAATATATCGTCAATAAAAAGGTAGAAGAAGAGCAAAAGCGCCGTACCGTTAAGGTGTTAAACTAAATCAGTTTTGATTAGTTTAGTTACTTAAAACCATCGCTTAGGCGGTGGTTTTTTTATAGTTAAGCTGGCCAAAATTATTTTTGAGTTAAAGTAAAAATGCAGTAACAGGCTTTTTAAAGTTTACTTTGTTAGTATCAGTCAAGGCGTCTATAATAGAGGCTTTGGTTGTTGAGAGTGGTTGTGAATGCTATGCAAATGCCAGTAAAAGCTCAATCAGGGTTGACTACGATTGCCGCTATTGCCACGCCATTAGGGCGCGGCGGTGTCGGTATTATTCGTCTATCTGGAGCAAAAGCTTATGACATCGCTTGTCAATTGACCGGTAAGACTGGCTTTACGCCGCGTTTAGCCAGTTTTTGCCGTTTTTATCAGGCTGACGGCACCATCATCGATGAAGGCTTAGTGTTGTATTTTAAAGCTCCGCATTCGTTTACAGGCGAAGACGTCATCGAGCTCCAAGGTCATGGCGGAGTGATACTACAGAACCTGCTATTAGCGCGAGTATTCGAGCTAGGCGCTAAGCAAGCGACAGCTGGAGAGTTCTCTTACCGTGCTTTTGATAACGATAAGCTAGATCTGGTGCAAGCAGAAGCTATCGCTGATGCTATTGATGCCACTAGTGCTGCTGCCGCAAATAGCGCTATCCGCTCGTTAAGCGGTGAGTTTTCACAAAAGATTAATCAACTGCTAGAGCGGCTTATCCACCTGCGCCTGCACGTCGAGGCGGCGATAGATTTTCCCGATGAAGAGGATGTTGACTTCTTATCTGACGGTGTTATTCAATCTAACCTTGAACAAACGCAAGCTCAGATACAGCAAGTATTAGCAACCGCCAAGCAAGGACAGCTCTTGCGTGACGGTATCCATGTGGTCTTAGCCGGTAGACCTAACGCTGGCAAATCAAGTTTGCTGAATCGCCTTGCCGGACAAGAGCGCGCTATCGTCACTGAAGTCGCAGGAACCACGCGCGATACGCTAAGTGAGACTGTTGTGCTCAATGGTTTAACCCTGCATCTGACTGATACTGCTGGTCTACGTGACACTGAAGATGCGGTCGAACGTATCGGTATTGAGCGGGCCCGTACTGCTATCATGCAAGCCGATATTTTACTATTGGTTTATGACGTTACTCGTGATGTTGAAGGCGAGAGCACACCGTTACAGCTGGCGGAGCAGCTGTTCGGCGAGTTACCAGAAGCTAAGCGTCTATTGATTATTGCTAATAAAAGCGACTTATTAGCAAACGCTGACAGTGATAAACAAAGCGCTTTAGCTGGAAACGATAGTTTATTAACTGCGGCTCAAATTGAGATGCAAAACAAAGGCTATGAGCAAATTAATGTTTCATGTGAAACAGGTGCCGGTATCGAAGACTTAGTAGACGCGTTATGTGCTAAAGTGGGTTTTCATCCGCCAGAAAATAGCCTTATCGCCCGCACTCGGCATTTAGACGCTTTGAGACGTACTGCTGGTTATTTATCAGAAGCCCATGAGCAGCTGGTAGTATTTAAGGCAGGAGAGTTAGTCGCTGAGAGCCTACGACAAGCACAAGGCAGCTTAGGGGAAATCACTGGTGAATTTAGCGCCGATGATCTCTTAGGTAAGATATTCGGCAGTTTTTGTATCGGTAAATAAGTCAGTATTGATAGATAAGCCAATATGAAAATTATACCAGTAGTGCTTTTAAACAGTAATTTAATAAAAGTAGCCTTCAAGTAAATATAGTCGTTAGGATAAGAAAGGAAAAATTATGCATTGCCCTTATTGTAACGCTTCAGAGACCAAAGTTATGGACTCGCGCTTAGCTGCAGAAGGCTCGCAAGTACGTCGTCGTAGGCTCTGTAGCAGCTGTCAAGAACGTTTTACCACCTTTGAGATGGTAGAGGTGGTGATGCCGCGTATTATCAAATCTAGTGGTAAAATCGAGCCTTATGATAACGAAAAACTACGACGCTCCATTCTATTACCGCTACAAAAGCGTCCGATTACTACTGATGAGCAAGAGGCAATGATTAGCCGTATCGAAAAGCGGGTCAGACAGATGGGCGAGCGTGAAATCAGTAGTAAAGTCTTAGGTGAGATTATTATGAGTGAGCTAAAAGTCCTAGATGACGTCGCTTATGTGCGTTTTGCCAGTGTCTATCGTGATTTTCAAGACATTGACGCCTTTCAGCAAGAGCTAGCTAATATCCGCCCTAGTGATAAAAATGATTAGCAAGCCAGTATTTTATGACTGGATTTATGTGTTTTATTCATGTGAAACCTTTCAATAAAGCCGACAGCGCTATTACTTTTAAGCAAACTTGTCAACACTCTGACCCACTCTAACCTAACTAAGCTTTTATTATGTCTGTATCAGAGCATGCGCAACACGCCCAAGATAACTACTTTATGATGTTGGCTATCGAGCAGGCTAAACAGGGGCTGTATACGACTAGGCCTAACCCTGCGGTAGGCTGCGTCATAGTGCAGTCAGGCAAGATTATTGGCCAAGGCTTTCATCCAAAAGCCGGCGAGCGTCATGCCGAAGTATTTGCGCTAAGAGAAGCAGAGTCGCGAGCGAAAGGAGCAACCGCTTACGTCACTTTAGAGCCTTGTAGCCATACTGGGCGTACGCCGCCTTGCGCACTTGCTTTGATAGAAGCTGGCCTCAAGCGTGTCGTTATCGCGGGCCTCGATCCCAATCCACAAGTGGCAGGCCGTGGCGTAGCACTATTAGAGCAAGCTGGCATAGAAGTTACTGTAGGCGTGTTAGAGGAGTCAGCCGCCAGTTTAAATAAAGGTTTCTTAAAAGCGATGCGCACGCAATTGCCTTATGTGCGGCTAAAAATAGCGACGAGTTTAGATGGCCGTACTGCGATGGCAGACGGAGAGTCGAAATGGATAACTGGCGCTGATGCCCGCGAAGATGTGCAAAAGCTCAGAGCACGAAGTGGCGCTATCATCACAGGTAGTCAGACCATCATCGCGGATAATCCGAAGCTGAATGTGCGTTCATCGCAGTTAGGCGTCGATATTGAGCAAGTGCCTCAGCCTTTGATCGTCGTGCTCGACAGGCGTCAGCGCTTAGCATACGGTGCTGAATCTACTTATCAGTTGTGTCAACAGCAACAAACGCTCTACTGGCGTGATGATGATCTACTGAGTCTGCTTAAGCGTTTAGTCAGCGAGCATCACTGCTATGAGGTGCTAGTAGAGGCGGGTGCTAGTGTAGCAGGCAGCTTTCTTAATCAGCAGTTAGTTGATGAGTTAATTGTTTATCAAGCCCCTTGTATTTTAGGCTCGCACGCGCAAGCTATGGTTGATATCAATCCATTGTCTTTAGCTCAGCAGTTGCGATTTCAATATATTGAGTATAAAGCAGTTGGTAGCGACTTAAAGATCACTTTGAAACCTTTATAGCAGTACCTTCATAAAATGGGGATAAGTGCCATAGGTTATGTTGTTTCACATGAAACTAAGGTAAGTTGTGGATAACTATAGTTTGGTTTGTTTCACATGAAACGTTATTTGTCTATAATTAAGGCTATTTTAGAAAAAATTATAATAAAATCATTAGTTTAAGTGCACTGTAGGATATTGGCAAAGATTCTAAAGAATTAAGGCGCTATTGTGGATAACTTGCTAAAAACAGCTAGTTTCACGTGAAAATAGCCTTACTCTCATTGAGTTATCCACAGCTTGTCCTTTTTATCCACATTATTGAAAATAATACAATTTACTCAATCAACAATAGCTAAATCAATTCTAGTTAGTGTCATCAATTCATAGAAAAAGAGGGTCATATGTTTACAGGAATTATCGAAAGTGTTGGTCATGTCAAATCTATGCAACCTGTAGATGGTGATATCCGCTTGACTATAGAATCTGATAAATTGGACTTTAGCGACGTAAAGTTGGGAGATTCTATAGCTTCGAACGGTATTTGTCTGACAGTAGTCGCGATGGGTAGTAATTATTACGCCGTAGATGTTTCACGTGAAACCATTGCTCGTACGGCATTAGAGTCACTAAAACCCGGTCATATTGTGAATCTAGAAAAAGCTATGTTACCAACGACGCGGTTCGGTGGTCATATTGTCGCAGGACACGTGGATGGTGTCGGTATCATTAGTAAGCTAAAAAAGGACGCGCGCTCTATTTATATTGAGATTGAGATTCCAAAGGAGCTAGCACATTATACGGCAACTAAAGGCTCGATTACGGTAGATGGTATTAGTCTGACGACTAATCTAGTCCGAGACAATATTGTCAGCTTGAACATTATACCGCATACCGCACAAGTGACTAATATTGCTAAGCATTGGCTGCTAGGGGATAAAGTAAATATTGAGGTCGATATCGTGTCGCGCTATCTAGAGCGTCTAATAAACAAAGATAAGCGCTCAGCGGATACACAATCTAATCCGCAAAGGGATATCACTGAGGCTTTTTTAGCAGATAATGGTTTTATGAAATAAATCGTTGTAGGACGTTTTGTAATTTATCTTTTTGCACCGGTTTGGTCAAAAACTCATCCATGCCTACTTGTTGGCAACTGATCCGATCCTCAGTGCTATCATTGGCGGTTAGGGCGATAATAGTAATATCATCGCCTGTGCTTCTGATAGTCTGAGTGGCCTCTAAACCATCCATCACCGGCATACGGCAATCCATCAAAATAAGCGCAATCTCTTGACGATGCTTTTTTAATACAGCGAGCGCTTGCTCACCGTTTTCTGCAACGATACTGCGATAGTTTAGCTTAGCTAAAAGCTTACAAGTGATTTTTTGATTGATGGGATTGTCTTCTACAACTAGTATCATCGGGGCTGTAGCATTAGCTTTAGCGAGTGTCTGCTCAACTGCCTTCGAGTGAGTGCGATCGTCCTTAGTCGCTAGCTTTTCGGCGGCCTGATGTGTTTTATCTGTCTCTAAGTTTGCAAGTGAGAGGCCTAATCTTTGCGCTGTTTCTGCTGGTTGGAGTTGAGACAAACGTATTAGCTCAGAGACCATCAGCGTAATATTGATAGGTTTGTTCAAGAAGCCATCAAACTTCTCAAGAAAGGTTGAGGGGATACCGCGCTCAGGTTTTCTACTGAGTAGTATCTTTGACAATTGAGGGTTATTGATAAGGGCTGTTAAAGTACTATTGGCCTCGATAAAAGTGTCAGAGGGTTTGTTCTTTAATGGTGGGCTCTCTTCGTCTCCAGACGGTACCTCTGCAATATTTAACGCCGAGATACTCTCATTATTATAAGTGTCATAACGCTCATAATCTAACAGTAGGATAGGAGTCAAGCCTGGTTTACTATCGGTAAGCTGCTTTTCTAATTGCGCTATCGTTGCCGGGTTTAATTCGCTATAAACACTGATAGTCATAGACAAATAACTCCCTATACGCTGTAGGTAAGTCTCGCGTAGCGCTTGATCGACAACTGCGATTAGGTGGATGCGTAACAGACTATGATGAAAATGATAGACAGGCTGATAAATAGGCGCGTGGCAGGGGATATAAAGATCAAAAATACTACCGCAAGCCGCTGCACTCTTGACATGAATAAAACCGCCAAGTAGCTGCGCAAAGCTTTTTGAGATAGCCAAACCTAGCCCGGTACCGCCAAACTTTTGCGTGATTTGAGGATTGGCTTGGTTAAAATACGAGAATAACTGCTGCTGTTCAGTAGCTGTAATACCGATGCCAGTATCTTTAACCCTAAAACGAACCCAACTACACTCAGGGCTATCTTGAGTACTAGCATAAGTATCGGCAAGGGAGCTAGACGTAGACGCCTCGGGAGTGAAGTCTTGCGCGCTCATAATAGATGCTGCGGTGCTAGGCGTACTAAACAGGTTTTGATCAAACGTAGAGAGCTCTTGCGGCGTCACCTCTTCTACAATGAGCGCCACATAGCCGCTATCAGTAAACTTAACCGCATTGTCCATAAGGTTTAATAGTATCTGACACAGGCGCTGACCATCGGTAGTGATGTAGCGAGGACAACAAGGCGCGAAGTAGTACAACAGATCGATATCTCGACGACGGGTACTGCCTATCATCATATCGCTAACATGCTGTCCAAGCTTAAAAATATCAGCGGACTCGTTAATAATATCCACTCTTCCGGCCTCTATTTTTGCCATATCGAGCATATCGTTCAACATAGTCAGCATAGCATGACTCGACTGAGTGAGGATTGTTAGAGTCTCGTGTTGCGCTGTGGTCAAGTTGTCTTTATCTACCATATCTAGCGTACTGATAATGGCATTTAGCGGTGTGCGTAGCTCATGACTGATGACCGATCGTAGCTCTGTAAATGATTTGGCTTGGCTCTCAAGGTGGTGGTTTTTTAGACGTAAATCTTCGCACTGCTTCATGAACGAATTAACATTGTTCAATAAAGCGGTAAATCCGCGAACTTGACCATGCGCGCCAAACCAAGGAGAGAGATGCAGCTGATAAAGCTGATTGTTCTCTAGGCCACAAACCAGTAGTGTGCGTGTGACGCGCTGAGCGCTTATATCTAATAATAGCTGCTGAGTAGCTTTGTCACTACCTGTCAAAAAGTCGCTTAAACTATAAGTCACTTCACTCTGAAAAGCGGTAGCAAAAACTTGCTCGAAACGTGGGTTAAAAAAACTGATTTGACCTTGCCGGGTGATCATCAGCATAGGTAGAGGCGCGCCATCGACTAAACGCTCCAAGCGATGTTTTAAGGTTTTAATACGTCGATAGTCATGATGCAGCTGATACTTAATACGACTAAGCGCATGCCCTAACCGCAAAAATTCAGAGGTGGTCTTCTCTAGAGGAAAAGGTATTGAGGTATACGCCTCTTTGGCATCCTCGCTTAAAGTATCTGTATAGAGTAGCAGCTGCTGCCAGTTAGCTTGGCGGCGAAGTGTATAAAGTAGCGCGATCATAAAAAGTATAATAGCTGCCATCAATGGTAGCCAGTAGCGATATGACGTCCAAGTGATATCAGCGATTTGATGACGCAGAACCAGATAGAGCTGATACCCTCCTTCAAGGCTGATATCTGCTCTGAGAGTTTGATTATCTAGTTGATATGAGCTTTTGGCGTTCAAGGTAGTCGCTCGAAAGCTAACCGCGGTCAGCGCAGTTTCATTTGCACGAGTGTGGTTATAAATATAAGTCTGACCTGAAGGCAGCATAAAAATCAGCTGATAACTGATGTCTTGGATATAAGGTTTTTTTAGTATGTTTTCGATATCGTCATTGGTTACCGCCCCATATTCAGTAACGTCATACTGCAAGTTATTAAAAATGTCCAGACTACGTCTCTCACTATGGTGCTTAAGCTCCATATAAAGCGCTGCGTAATACGAAAACAATAGAATTACTAGTGTCAAAGTATAAAAAAGCAGTAGGCGTTTTAAAGACTGAAAATTTTGCATGAGATTATAATCCTATGCTCGCAAACGAAGGCAAGCGGATACGATGATCACTAGGAGCTGATAGTTAGAGCGGGCTCCGAATGTTGAAGCAGATTTTTTAACACTGAAACGTTAGGACTATTGTTTGCTACGTTGAGATAGCTATTATAATAACAACAAAGTTATAAATATCGTTATCTTAATAATCTGCATGACGCTTATGTGTTCAGTCGCCTGCTAACAGACATGGCACAAGCCCTTAAACTCACTTATAATGTGACAAACTATAATATCATGTTTACCAGTACCCGCTAGTTGGGGCTTAGTACTGGTAAGAGTTATAAGGAAAAAAATGACTGCTGCTGACAATACATTGATAAATGATGCTAACACTGATTTACCACTCTCTACTGCTAAAAGACGTGTAGTGTTCGCTGGTACGCCTGAATTTGCGGCGACTAGTCTACAAGCACTCATAGCACAGCAAGAGGCGCTCAATATAGAGGTGGTAGCGGTTTATACTCAGCCGGATCGCAAGACCGGGCGCGGTCAAAAGCTCAGTGCTTCGGCAGTCAAGCAAGTGGCAGTCGCTAATAATATCCCAGTCGAGCAGCCGGCTACTTTCAAAAAATCCAGTGTCGAGGGCTTGGCTGCTAGAGAGACTTTGCGCAGCTATCAGCCTGAGGTGATGATCGTCGCCGCCTATGGACTTATTTTACCGATTGGCGTTTTGAAAACCCCAACTATGGGCTGTCTTAATATCCATGCTTCATTATTACCGCGCTGGCGCGGAGCCGCGCCTATCCATCGAGCGCTACTCGCTGGGGATAAAGAGACAGGTATTACCATTATGCAGATGGATCGCGGGCTTGATACCGGTGATATGCTTTATAAAACAAGCACTGATATTGCTAATGATGATAGCGCCGCAAGCTTGCATGATAGGCTCGCAGAGTTAGGCGCTCAGTCTATTATCACCGTCATGCAAGATTTAGAGAGCTATCAAGCCAAAGCCATCGAACAAGACGATACTCAGGCCAATTATGCCGAAAAATTAGTCAAGTCGGAAGGCGAAATCGATTGGACACAATCGGCGGCTACTATCGAACGGCAAATTAGAGGCTTAAACCCTTGGCCGGGTACTTATACCTTTCTACAAGATCAGCGGGTAAAGATTTTAGCCAGTTTGCCGGTTAATGAGACACAGCCAACGACTAAAGCCTCAGGCACTATCATTAGTGTCGGACGCAAAGCTATCTTAGTCGCTTGTGGTAAAGCGGATAATGAATCAGCAGCACAAGCGCCAGCTAGTACCTTACGAGTGACGCAGCTACAATTTGCTGGTAGTAAGCCTGTTAGCGCCGAGCAAGTCTGTCACGGTAATCAGCTTGACGATGGTGACCGATTCACCTCCAATCCCGATTAGATCTAAAATAAGCCAAACTCTATTCAAATAAGACGCTACTAACCATACGTCAAGGAAATATAACTTAATGAGACAACCGTCAACAGCGTCTAACCATAATAGTAAAAAGCCTAAACCTTCAAGTAATCTAAAAATGGTCGGCAGCGTGCGCGTACGAGTCATCCGTGCTTTGCTAGCCATTCAAAACGGTCAGTCCCTATCAAGCGTACTCGATCCTTTACTGAACAGCTTGCACGAAGGCGATAAAAGCTTTGCTCATGCGCTATTGCTGACCACTTTGCGTCAATGGTTTGCCCTTGAACGCCTACTCGATAGCCTAGCGGATAATCCTATCGATGAGATTGAAGTCCGTACTACTATTCTGGTGGGGCTCACGCAGCTACTGTACTTAGAGGTCGCTGATCATGCCGCTATCCATGAAACGGTTGAATCGGTAAAAGAGATCGAGTTTGCGCATGCTAGCGGCCTCACTAATGCTATTTTGCGTAAGGTCGCCAAGAACCCAAGTAAGTTCCGCAAGAAGTGCGATAAAAAGCACAGTTTACCAAACTGGCTTGCTTATCAACTTAAGCAAGACTGGAGCGAGCAGTATGATGAATTAATGCAAGGTCTGCGTCAGCCGGCGCCGATGTTTTTACGCGTGAATACGACGCAAACCTCTGTCAGCGATTATCAGCAGACGTTACAGCAAGCCGATATCAGCGCTGAATTGATTGAGTTGAAAACGGGTTTAGCATTAGTGCAAGCGACAGATACTAGCGATAGGGCGTCTACGCTTATTCAAAATCAAGCGCTGCGCTTAGAGCAGAGCATGGCGGTCAGTGGGTTACCTACTTTCGCCGAAGGCGGCCTGAGTATTCAAGATCTATACGCACAGCTAGCCGCACCTATTATTCAACAAGCGCTTATTCATAAAGTTGCTACTGATAAAGCTAATACAGACGAGGACAGTGAGGTTTCTAAGCTTACGCTATTAGATGCTTGCGCCGCTCCTGGTGGTAAACTGGCACATTGGCTTGAGCTGTTAAATAGTGAGGATCAATCAGCGTTGTTTCATGTGAAACAGTCTAAAGACGATAACGACACTGCTAACATTAAGCTGACGGCTATCGATAATGAAGCGCCGCGTATTGAGCGTATTCACGATAATTTGCAGCGTTTAAATCTTGAGCAAACCAATAAAAATATCGATCTAAACATCGTCTGCGGGGATGCCACTCGTTGGCAATTGACCAAACCAACACAGAAAAGTTCTGCGGAGTCGTTAGCGGTATTTGATGCTATTCTTTTAGACGCGCCTTGTACCGCGACCGGGGTTATCCGTCGTCATCCTGATATCAGTATTTTGCGTACGGAAGAAGATATCGAGCAAACCGCTATCTTACAAGCGGATATTTTGCATAATCTCTGGCCACAGCTCAAGGTTGGTGGTTATCTGCTCTATGTGACTTGCTCTATTCTTAAGCAAGAAAATGCCCTTCAAATGCAGGATTTTTTAAGCAAGAATAACGATGCCACTGCGATTGAGTTTACCGATGAGTGTAATTGGGGTATTGCTCAAGAGGTTGGCCGTCAGTGCTTACCGATTGATAGTGAGAGTGGCGATGGCTTTTATTATGCTTTATTGTATAAAACTGCCAAATAACTCGTTTTAAATGTTGCATAACACCATTGTAGATAGGACAAAACATGAAATATATCAGTACCCGTGGTCAGACTGAGCCGATGGATTTTAGTGATGTGCTACTCATGGGGCTTGCTCCTGATGGCGGCCTTATGTTGCCGGAGCACTATCCAACGGTTGATAATGAGGTGTTAGAAGAATGGCGTGCGCTGAGCTACCCAGAGCTAGCGTTAGCCATAATGCAGCGTTTTGCCACCGATATACCTCATGCCGATCTAAAAGATATTATTGATCGTACGTATACTAGCGAGGTGTTCGGTAGTAGTGAGATCGTACCCGTACGTAAGCTTGAGGGTGGCTTGTATATTCTAGGCTTGTCCAATGGTCCGACGCTCGCCTTTAAAGATGTAGCGATGCAGTTTTTGGGTAATGCGTTTGAGTATGTGTTAAAGCGTCAAGATGCGCGAATTACTATCATCGGCGCTACGAGTGGCGATACAGGTAGTGCGGCTGAATATGCACTACGCGGCAAAGAAAATATCGAAGTGTTTATGCTATCACCGCACGGCAAGATGAGCGAATTCCAGCGCGCGCAAATGTATAGCTTAACTAATGATAATATCCATAATATTGCCATCAAAGGAATGTTTGATGACTGTCAAGATATTGTCAAAGCGCTGCAGCAAGATGCCGAATTTAAAGCCAAATACAATTTGGGAACGGTAAACTCGATTAATTGGGGCCGCATCTTAGCGCAAATTGTTTATTACTTTAAAGCTTATTTTGCGGTAACTGATAGCAATGATAAACAAGTTAGCTTTAGTGTGCCATCAGGGAATTTTGGTAATATTTGCGCCGGCCATATTGCGCGTGAGATGGGGTTGCCTATTGGACGTTTAATAGTGGCGACCAATGAGAATGATGTACTCAACGACTTCTTTAATCAAGGCGCTTATCAGCCACGCGCCACTGACAAGACTTATGTGACCTCAAGTCCGTCAATGGATATCTCTAAAGCTTCGAACTTTGAGCGCTTTGTTTATCTATTATTAGATAAAGATAGCGCCCGCGTACATGAGCTGTTTGAAGGGGTGAAGTCGGGGCAGGGCTTTGATTTGTCAGACGTCATGGAGAAGGTAAATAGCCGTTATGGCTTTGCGGCGGGCAAGTCGACGCATGCTGATCGCTTGCAAACGATCAAGACTCTATACGAGCAGTATAACGAGCTGGTGGATCCGCATACCGCTGATGGTATCAAAGTCGCTAAACAGTTGCAGCAAGACGGTGAAATCATTATCTGCGCTGAAACGGCCTTGCCTGTTAAGTTTGCCGAAACGATTGTTGAAGCTATTGGACCGATAGAGATTAAACGTCCAGCTCATACCGAAGGGTTAGAGGACTTAGAGCAGCATGTTGTGGTTTTGGATAACCAAGCTGAGCTAGTGGCAGCGCAAATTCGTCAACAAGTCACGGCAAATAGCTAATCCGTTAGTTTCACGTGAAACTATTTGGGCAAGTGAGTAGCTGTAAAAGTTATATATTTGTAAGTTTGTGTCGCATATTGTGCTATGGTGCTTATCATTGTAAACTGAATAACGCCAAAAATCGGCAAGTAGTCTCTAAGATATTTTTAGGAAGGCTTGTCTACAATTGAATGAAATTATGCCTGTGATCTAATTACACCTTGTGGATATCGACATGAATACCAGTCTAAAGACGATAACAAAGACGCTCGTTGCTACTATGTTTGGTAGCGCCTTATTAATGTCCACGGCTCACGCCAACAACCCTGCGCCGGTCATCAAGGCAGATGCTCCCAACCGTTATATCGTCAAAAAAGGTGATACGTTATGGGACATCTCCGGACGCTACTTAGAGAGTCCGTGGCGCTGGAAAGAGATTTGGGCGACCAATAAGCAAATTAAAAACCCTAATCTTATCTACCCCGATGACATTCTTATCTTATGTATCATTCAAGGTAAAACCTTAGTCGGTATTGACACCGGTGAAGGCTGTGCTGGTATCGAGAAGCAGTTAATAGGTACGGTAGAGCGTGAAGTTACCGTTACCTCAGTCGCTAATAGTATCCCCGCGATTCCTTTGAGCTCTATTCAGCACTGGTTAGACCGCTATACCATCGTGCGGCCAGAGGATTTCAATAGTACTCCTTATATTTTAGCTTCCAAAAATCGAAACTTAATTACCGCGAGCGGCGACAAGGTTTATGCCAAAGGCGTACCACTTATCGTGGGTCAGCGCTATGGTATCTACCGTGAAGGCGAGCGCTATGTCGAACCTAAAACTCAAAAAGTCATTGGTTTAGAGGCCATGCAAGTGGCAAGCGGCATCGTCACTAGCGTCGCTGAAAACGGGGTCAGCAGTCTGCAGCTGTCCGAATCTTATGGTAAAGAAGTGCGCGAAGGCGATAGAGTGTTCGTCGAGCTGAGTAACTCTATTCCGCCCGTGTTTTATCCGGCGCCAGCACAGGTGAGCCGCGGCGGTATGATCGTACGAGTGATGGACTCTATTAGCTCAGCGGCGCGCGGTAGTGTTGTCGCTATTAATTTAGGTACGACCCAAGGCGCCAAGCCTGGCGATGTATTGACGGTTTATCAAAAAGGCCCGCTAGTACGAGATACCATAGATAATGATAATGCGGTACGCTTGCCTAGTGAAGAGAGCGGGATGGTGATGGTCTTCAATAGCTTCGATGATATCAGCTATGCTTATGTACTGAGCTCAGAGCTACCACTGAATGTCGGTGATCAATTACTACCACCACCTTATTTATAAAGCGCGATCCAACTGGCTTATAAGACAAAATTTTATAGTTAAACTCAGTTACTTATTTGGACAAGCCTCTTTTTTGTATGAGCTAGACGACTATGACGCCACAATCTTCACCTCATTTAGATCCCAATCAGCGTGCAATATTGGCGCTATGGTATGAGGTGAACGGCTCCTTATCCGCTTATCATAAACTACTTAGCGCTTTTGGCGATGCGTCTCAAGCTTGGTCGGCTAGCTTTAGTGCTTGGCAAACATTGGGCATCCATGCTGCGCACCTAAAGCGTCATGAGCAGCAACAGCAGACACTAGCTAGCGTTGATAAGATTGAGCAAGCACTAGCAGCCGGACAATATCAGCTACTTTTCGCCGATCAGCCTGAGTTTCCAGCACAGTTATTACAGATTTATGATCCGCCGCCTTTATTATTTTGCCGGGGCAATATCGCGCGCTTACAGCAAGCACAAATCGCTATGGTAGGCAGCCGAAAGCCTACCGCTCATGCTCAAAAATCTACTTTCGATATTGCTCAGTATTTAGCACAGACCGGCTATGTCATTACTAGTGGTTTGGCTATGGGGGTAGATAAATGCGCGCACTTAGGGGCCTTAGCTCAAGTAGATAGTGAGTACCAGGGTCGCACGGTAGGTGTGATGGGTACAGGAATTGAGGTCTTCTATCCTAATCATCATGATAAGCTATTTAGCCAAATCATCGAGCAAGGCGGCTGTATCATTAGCGAGCTATTGCCGCATACTCAGCCGCATAAGCACACTTTTCCACGTCGCAATCGGCTCGTTGCTGGCCTAAGTTTAGCGACAATAGTGACCGAAGCCACTATCAAAAGTGGCTCGTTAATCACCGCTAGACTCACCTCCGAGCAAGGCAAACAAGTCTTCGCGCTGCCAAGTCATATCGATAATAAAAACGCTGAGGGCTGTCATCATCTGATTCGTGAAGGCGCGACGCTGATTTATCATCCCGATCAGGTATTAAGCGACGTAAACGTCCAACTAAACTTCTCAGCAAGCCAGTCATCAAACACCCAACCGACTAAAACATCGACAGCTCATAGCATACCAACTCAAACCGCTTCACTAATAAAAGTACCTGAGCATCTGTCTTTTGTTTATGAGCTGCTCGACTGGCATGGACAAGACTTAGATGCGCTGTTGATATCTTCGAAGCTGTCAGCGCCGCAGCTGATCGGTCAGCTAATGGAGCTAGAGCTACTCGGCGCTATCGATGTACAAGGCGGCCGCTATTTACGTTTATGATAGAGTAAACTTACTTTAGAGCTGCACACTAATATTAGCGTACTGATGTTATTTCGAACGGGCTATCGTTATTTTCAGCGGTCGGTAGTGTCTTTTTGTGACTGTCCAACTCGCCCTAATACCCTCACTCACTTTCAGAGCTTTCAGTTTATGTCTTCCTCTGCGCCCTTCATTACCGACTCAGTGGTACAAGCCGCTCACTGGCTAAACCAAGGGCAGCTATTGGCCTATCCGACCGAAAGTGTATGGGGGATTGGCTGCGATCCATTCGATGAAAGCGCTGTGCAGCAGCTGCTGACTATTAAGCAGCGGCCACAAGACAAAGGCATGATCGTCGTTACCGATAGCGTCGAACGTATTACGCCGCTACTTGCGCCGCTGAGCGGTGAGCAGCGACACACGGTGCTTACCAGTTGGCAGCCTAGTACTGATGTCCTGGTACAACAAGCACATACTTGGTTACTGCCACTGCCAAAGTCACTCACCCCTCCCATACCGACTTGGATAACCGGCGCACATCAAAGTGTTGCCGTACGCGTCATCGCGCATCCATTAGTACAACAGCTCTGTGCGCAACTGATATCAGCAAAAAACCCTTATGGCTTTCTTGTCTCCACGAGCTGTAACCCTTCAGGCCAACCACCAGCATTGACAATTTCAGAAGCTAAAAGTTATTTTTTAGATAAAAACACTCGTGTTCAGTCCGAAAAAGACAGTAGTAGACTTAATAATCAAAGTAAGCATCATCAAGCACGCAGGCAGGTTGGTTATTTGTGCGGGGAGACTTTAGGTTATCAATTACCAAGTCAAATCGGTGATGCGCTTAGCGGACACATTATCCGTTAGAGTTTTCTATCCATGAGTATGCAACGACCTTAATTGATAATGATAGCCTACAAAAAGAACATTTTATCCACTAATTTCAGTATTGACAGAAATAAAAGAATAGCGCAGTATGGTTTATAATTTATTTATTCTCTTAATAAAATTATGAGTTGTTGGTATTTGAAACAGTGCAGGTATTAATAAAAAATAGATATCCCTAAAAAGCAACGTAAATAAGTGTGAACCAATATGAAACTCAATCCCATCACCGAAAAATTCGTCTTACACTGGGGAGAGATGGGCCCTAAGTGGGGCGTCAATCGTACAATGTCGCAGATACATGCGCTGCTATATATCATCGGTAAACCACTAAATGCTGAAGAGATTACCGAGACGCTAGGCGTGGCGCGCTCTAACGTCTCCAATAGCATCAAAGAGCTGCAGCACTGGGGACTGGTACAAAAGGTATCGATATTAGGCGATCGCCGGGATCACTTCACTACCCATACGGATGTTTGGGAGCTGGCACGTATCATCGTAGCCGAGCGCCAAAAACGCGAGCTTGAACCCACCGTACAGTTTTTACAAGATCTGATGAATAGTCCTGAGTTTGAATATGAAAAAAGCGAAGTTAAAACTCGGATAAGTGACACCCAAGACTTCGTAAATACTTTAACCACTTGGTCGTCCGAGATGCTCAAGCTCCCTACTAGTATGCTAAAAAAGGTGCTAAAACTAGGGGCGAGTATTAAGAAGTTTTTGAGTTAATGATGACTCAGAACGGTGCGAGCAATAAGAACATAACAAGGATAAGCAGATGAATATTTTAATCAGCGGTGGTTCAGGGTTTTTGGGTAGTGCGTTTAGCAAAGAGATCATACGGCGCTATGAGAATAAAAACGAGCAAATAAAGATCACGTGGCTGACGCGCGATAAATCTCAGCAGCACCCTGATGACGTCAACATGATGACTTATGATGAGCTTGCCAATACTAATGACCCCTTTGATGTGATTATGAATCTAGCAGGGGCGGGTATCGCCGATTCGCGCTGGAGTGATGAGCGTAAAGAGCAACTGATGGCAAGCCGAGTAAAGCCTACAGAGTCGCTGCTTGAGTTCATTGCCCGGAGTCGTGTGAAACCTAAGCTAATGCTGAGTGGTTCGGCTATCGGTTGGTATGGTACTCAAGGGGATAAACCTTTAACCGAAAGTAGTGCTTACCAGACAGATTTTTCGCATCAGCTATGTGACGATTGGGAGCAGTTAGCGCTCAAAGCGACTGATTATGGCGTGCCTGTCGCTATCGTTCGTACTGGGGTAGTGATGCATCCTGAAGGCGGAATGATTGCTAAGTTGTTATTACCGTTCAAGATGGGGGTAGGTGGTCAGCTAGGCGATGGTAAGCAAATCATGAGTTGGATTAGCCGTGAGGACTGGGTAGGGGCGGCGATTTTTGTTATTGAAAAGCATCTTGCTGAGGGAAGCGGCAGTCAAGTCACGCCCAATAACAAGCTGAAGACTCATAATGACACGCCAGCGCTCGTCTATAACTTAACGGCGCCAAACCCGATAACTAACCACAAATTTACTAAAGCTATGGGTGCTTGGCTACATCGTCCTACTATTTTTACTTTGCCAGAGTTCTTACTCAAATTGATGTTCGATGAGATGTCGACTTTACTTATCGATGGACAAAAGGTACTACCACAAGCCTTGTTGGACTCAGGTTATGAGTTTAAGCACACTGATATTCAGCAAGCGCTAGAAGAGCAGAGTAAATGATTCTACAACTGATGTTTCATGTGAAACAAAATATGTTATAGAAGCAGTAAGTAGCGTTTGTTCAAAAAATAACTAATAAATGAGTTCTATTCGAGTGTGAGAGATGATTGATCAAGGGTAGTAAATTGGCTTCTATTTTAAATATCCATTTCAATTTTGACAGAAGTTAAATCAACACAATGCATAGATGATGTGTTAATGCTCATTTGCTAACCTACAACTGCACTAGGAGTCATAAAATGACGAAATCCCGTCATACTAATCAAGATAAAAGTCAGCAAGACCAAAGTCAAAACCGCGCTGCTATTACTATGTATTACGATGACGCTTGCGTGCTTTGTAGTACTGAGGCCTATAACTTGCAGTCGCGTAACCCAGAAGCTATCACTTTGATTCCGGTAAATGAAGGCTTAGAGACTTTGGAAGCAGCAGGGTTTAGCCGTAGCGATGCTATGACTTATTTGTGCGTACAAGACTGGTATGGCGGTTGGCATACCCATATGGACGCAGTGCGATTACTGTATAGAACCAGTGGTCTTAGAGGCTCCGCGCTGCTCTATCTGCCAATTGTCAGACAGCTTGGTGATTTTGCTTATCCTTATGTGGCGCGTAACCGTTACCGAATCCCAAACTGGGTGACCAAATTGATTTATGGAAAAGCGGTAACGCAAGCCTGCGCAAATGGGGTTTGTAAAATGCCGTCTGATAAGCGTTAATTAAATCTAAACCCATACTATTTCAAAAACAACTGGCAACACTTCTCGTTGTTTCAGCTGTGTTCTTTACTATAGTCGATCCTAAATGAAACTTAAACATTTTTGTCATGTGTTGTTGGGATGAATTTTACGCAGCCTCTGGAGTGACAAAGTCGCACAGCAAGCAAGAAAATTTATACCAACGGCACTGCACCATTTTTAAAGTGCCTTAACTATATATGACTTAACCTTCAAATCATCCGCTTACCTTTACCTTAATACTAAAACCCGCTTTAGGATCATAGATGCGTTACGCCTTTTTTATTATCATTATTGCCTTATTAGAGCTGTTTAGCTTTGGAGCTGCGCTCTCTTTACAGTGGTGGCTACAGCCTTTGCTCACATCGAGTACCACCATAGCGGTTTGGGTTTTGATATTTTTTATTACTAATGCTCTGTTAGGGGTGACTTTTAGCAAGCGCTTTGACAATAGTTATCGCTGGATGAGTGGCTGGCTACTTGTTATGCATTTTATGCTGCTGACCACGTTAATAATGAGTCTGCTATATGGAAGCTACGAATTTATTCGCACATTTACGGATGTCGCTATCTTCAACGCTACTTTAGCAAATGCATTGCTGCGAATACTGGCGTTAGTTGTTTTTGTTGGACTTTTTATTCACAGTTTATATAGCGCTTATATCCCTGTCGTGCGCCAGCTCTCTATTACTATCGATAAACCTTTAGCAAGCTCATTGCGTATTGCTATGGCTAGTGATTTGCATTTAGGTCAGCTGTTTGGCAATAAAGCAATAGATAAGCTACATCAGCTCATTCATAACAATAAAGCGGATATACTGCTGATGCCAGGCGATATTATGGATGACAATATAAAAGCGTATACCGCTCATAATATGGCCGCTAAATTGACTGAGCTTTGTAGCAGCTTACCCTACGGCGTCTATGCCACTTTAGGCAATCATGACTTATATGGCCACGAGCAGCCGATCAGCAAGGCTTTGCAAGAGGCTGGCGTGCAACTATTAAATGATGAGGTGCTCAAGCTAGAGTATGCAGGCGAGTCGGTCTGGCTGATAGGTCGGTTTGATAATCATAAACGCGAGCGCGTCGCGACCACCGATTTATTGCAGCAAGTTGACGCCAGTAAACCAGTCATATTACTTGATCACAGACCAAGTGATATTGAGGAGCACAGCAAATTACCAATAGACTTACAAGTTTCTGGTCATACCCACGACGGGCAGATATTCCCGGCTAATTTTATTGTCAGAGCGATTAATCGTTTGGGTTACGGCTACAAAGCCATAGGCAGAGGACACTTTGTCGTCTCCTCCGGCTATGGTTTTTGGGGTATTCCTTTTCGTTTAGGTTCGCGCTCTGAGATTTGGCTTATTGAGATGACCGGCCAACCAGTAGAGCAAGCTTCCACTAAGCGACCAATAACGATTCAGAGCTGATGATCTCGTCGACGAAACGGGCAAAGTCATTGATAATATACTGGGTTTGTTGCTCCAAGCCGCTATGGACGCTCATCAGATGCACAAAGCCGTGAGGCGCACCAAGTACTGCATAAGTCTCAACCGCTATCTCAGCCGCCTTTAACTGCTCTGCGTAAGCAAAGGCTTCATCACGTAGCACGTCAAACTCAGAGGCGACGATATAAGTCGGACACACTTTACTATTATCACCGATCATAGGCGAGATAAGCACATGCTCGCGTGGCAGCGGGCTATTCTGCATAAACGCGGCATCAAACACGGCCACATCAGCATGATCTAATAGCAAACCTTCGCCATATAGCTCCCAGCTTGGATAGTCAGTTTCGATATCAGTGACCGGATACAACGGCATCTGCGCAAGCGGACGAGGTAGTGTTTTAAGTAGTTTATACATATGCTGACCGGCAATCCCTAGATCTGACCAAGCCTCTTCGGTTGGGTGAGTCAGCTGCTGCGCGAGCAATGTTGATAGACCGCCACCAGCGCTATCTCCAGCTAAGACAATACGCGACGGCGAAGCACCAAGATCTTGACTGTTTTTGGCCAGCCAAGCGTAAGCTTTGATCGCATCTTGTAAGGCTGCTGGCGCTGCATGCTCAGGCGCTAAGCGATAGTCCACACTGACTACCGCCCAACCTGTCTGCGCGCAGACGCGATGACAGAACTCGTGATGAGTATCGACATCACCAATACAAAAACCGCCGCCATGAAAGAACAGCATCACTGTCTCATCAAGATTGTGATTGGTTTTTGAGTGTACGCCTGCCTGATAGCAGCGAATAGTCATATCGCCATCATCAGCATTGGCTATGGTTTTATCATGCCAATTAACAGCCGCATCACTACTTTTATTAATGAGCTTTAGGTTACTTAGTTTATTACTACTTGCTTGTTGCCAGACTTTAGGGTCTTGCATAGCGACCGCATCGGCTGCAAATCGCTGACGCAGCTCTTGCATTTTAGAGAGTTGTAAAGGGGTCTTCAAACGGATGTTTACTGCGATGATCAAGCGCAAGTGCGCATTAGCATTTAGGTATTGTTTGGACGTTGGTCCACCTAGATAGCTTACTAACGCTTCTAGCATAGAATCAGGTAAGTAGCCTAGCCCTTTTAGGACGTAATGTAGGGCATGTTGCTGATAGTCGGTCGCGGGTAGGAAGCTCGCAAGCTTCTCACCGAGCAATCTGTATCTATTATCACCTTCGCTAAGCCGTTCAGTCTCAGCTTGGTTTTCATGCGCCTGATAGCACTCTACGCTTTCTAAAGGAGCCAGTTTCGGCTTGGAATTTAAGCTTGCCGCTTTATTTATTAAAGCATTAAGCGATGTTATAGGAGAGCTTGACATGGCATTCCTCATAAATTCAGTATCGATCTTTATGACTTTTTATAGCCTTTTATATTTTTGATTTATAGCTTCGATACTTTTTATCATTCAGTTTATAGTTCAATAATTTTTATAAATAATAGTTGGTAAGTAGTGAGTGAGGTCATCATAAAACAATCAAAAGTGAAATTAAGTATCGTTTAGTAATCGTTTACGAGCTAAAGGTAAACTATAAAGAATGATTCAGCTTTAAGTACCGTTTTGGCTGCTATGGTCTGGTTTATAGAGGCTAAATCTCAAAATTAAAAAAATCCTCGGCTTTAGGCTTGAAATATGCCCTCACTACCTTTATCAATCAGCTATTGAATATGGTTTACAGCAAAAATATTAATGAAGTGCTAAATTCTAGGTATATTACAAAATTATCATAAATAATAAGGAGTTATCATGAGCGAACAAAATCCAAATCAACAAGTGGATGAAAATAGCGCAAAAGCAGCACATAGTAATCTTGAGCGTAATGAAAGCGTCCTGCAAGAAACGATGGATGAGTTTGATCCGCAAAACAATTCAGCCGATGAAGCCACTATCGATAACGAGATCGATATCAGTGTTTATGAAGCGCGCATCAAAGAGCTTGAAGGGGAAGTCAAACAAGCCCGCGAGACGACTGCCCGGGCTAATGCTGAGACCTATAACGCGCAAAAGCGTATGGAACAAGAAGCCGATAAAAGTAAGCGGTTCGCCCTGCAGAAGTTTGCCAAAGAGTTATTAGAAATTGTTGATAACTTAGAGCGCGCTATCGAAAGTGCTAACTCAGACGACCCTGTCACCGAAGGGGTGCGCTTGACGCACAAAGCTTTATTAGATGTCTTGAATAAAAATGGCGTAGAAGTTGTCGAACCAAAAGGCGAGAAATTCAACGCAGATTTGCACGAAGCGGTTGGTATCGACGCCGATGCTGAGCCTGATACGGTCGGTACGGTACTACAAAAAGGCTACAGCCTAAATGGTCGTCTGCTGCGTCCTGCTATGGTTCGCGTCGGCCAATAAGTTAAGCGAGTAAGCTTGGCTAATAAGTGAAATTAGCAAAAAAATAAGCTAATAATCCTTATTAAAAGTAAGGGTATTCACAAAAATTCACACAAAAGCAAATTATTGCGCTGTTATTGACTTGAAAAAATGCCAGCGCAAACCGATATAAAGCAACAAGTGACCATATATGGTCTGATAGTTTGATTTTAGCTTGAGTTTTTGACATTTTTTTTGATAGTTTAAATGCACAAAAACTGCAAGCAACCCCAATAGAAATTTAACAACATTTGGAGCAATTAATTATGGGTAAAGTAATAGGTATTGACTTAGGAACCACTAACTCATGTGTAGCGGTAATGGAAGGCGATAGCGTCAAAATTATCGAAAACGCTGAAGGTACTCGTACCACTCCTTCAATCGTCGCTTATAAAGATGATGAGATTTTGGTCGGTCAATCTGCCAAACGTCAAGCAGTCACCAACCCGAATAAAACCCTGTTCGCTATCAAGCGTCTGATTGGTCGTCGTTTCGATGATAAAGTCGTGCAAAAAGATATCGGAATGGTACCGTACAAAATCGCTAAAGCCGACAACGGTGATGCTTGGGTTGAGATCAATGGTAAAAAACTTGCGCCACCACAAGTTTCTGCTGAAATCTTAAAGAAGATGAAAAAGACAGCCGAAGACTATCTTGGTGAGAGCGTTTCTGAAGCGGTTATTACCGTTCCTGCTTACTTTAATGACTCACAGCGTCAAGCCACTAAAGACGCGGGTAAAATTGCCGGTCTTGATGTGAAGCGTATCATCAACGAGCCAACCGCAGCGGCACTCGCTTATGGTATGGACAAAAAACAAGGCGATAGCACCGTAGCCGTCTATGACTTAGGTGGTGGTACTTTTGACGTATCAATTATTGAGATCGCTGATGTCGATGGTGAGCAGCAGTTTGAAGTACTAGCGACCAACGGTGATACTTTCCTTGGTGGTGAAGACTTTGACTCAGCGCTTATCGACTACCTCGTTGATGAGTTCAAAAAAGAGCAAGACTTTAACCTAAAAGGTGACTCTCTTGCGATGCAGCGTCTAAAAGAAGCCGCAGAAAAAGCGAAGATTGAGCTATCAAGCGCACAAAGCACTGAAGTGAACTTGCCTTATATCACGGCTGATAGCAGTGGTCCTAAGCATTTAGTCATTACCATTAGCCGCTCAAAACTTGAGAGCCTAACTGAAGATCTCGTCAAGCGTACGATGGGTCCTTGTAAGATTGCTCTTGAAGATGCTGGCCTAAAAGTTGGCGATATCGATGATGTCATCTTAGTTGGTGGTCAGACGCGTATGCCATTAGTACAAAAGCAAGTAGAAGACTTCTTCGGTCAAGAGCCGCGTAAAGATGTGAACCCTGATGAAGCAGTAGCTGCTGGTGCGGCGATTCAAGGCGCAGTATTATCTGGCGACAAAACAGACGTACTATTGCTTGACGTGACGCCACTAACGCTAGGTATCGAAACCATGGGCGGAGTGATGACGCCAGTTATCGAGAAAAACACGATGATTCCTACCAAGAAATCACAAGTGTTCTCAACCGCAGAAGACAACCAGCCTGCGGTTACCATTCAGGTGTATCAAGGCGAGCGTAAAATTGCCAATCAAAATAAACTCTTGGGCCGTTTTGACTTGACCGATATTCCACCAGCGCCGCGCGGTCTGCCGCAAATCGAAGTGACTTTCGATATCAACGCTGACGGTATCATGAACATCTCAGCGACTGATAAAGGTACAGGTAAAGCACAAAGTATCCAGATCAAAGCGGATTCTGGCTTGTCAGATGAAGAAGTCGAACAAATGGTACAAGACGCAGAAGCTAACGCTGCTGAAGATGAAAAGTTTGCCAACCTTGCGCAAGTGCGTAACGAAGCCGATGGTCGTATCCATGCAGTACAAAAGGCCTTGAAAGAGTCAGAAGATAAAGTCACTGAAGAAGAAAAGTCATCAGTAGAGACGGCTATCTCTGAGCTTGAAACAGCTACCAAAGAAGACGATCACGACGACATCAAAGCCAAGCTTGAAGCGCTAGATAATGCGTTCTTACCGATCAGCCAAAAGATCTATGCCGATAATGGTGCAGGCGCGGAAGGTATGGATCCAGGTCAGTTCCAGCAAAGCACAGAGTCAGCAGATGCGGCGCAAGATGATGATGTCGTAGATGCAGAGTTCACTGAAGTGGATGAAGATAAAAAGTCGTAATTAACACTACTGGCAGTAGCTTAAAGCTAGTTTTATAATAAGTATAAGAAAGACGCATCTCTCGAGGTGCGTTTTTTTATGAGCTAATCGGTATCGCTAATTAAGTAGTTATTATCGTTAATGGACATAAATTTCATGAGAAATCTAGCTATGTAACAAAAGATTTCATATCTTAGCCTTTGTAACTTAGCTACTGATATTTGCTTGCAAATCTTAACCCGTATGCCCTCAAACGTAGACACAGCGTATGACATGTTTTGTTACTATATATTCATCGTTAGCAAACAGGGCGATAAAGCTGAAAAAGCTGCAATAACTAACTTGTTTGTCAAAATTTATTAATACTTAAAAGGTAGGAGATAAAGATGAAAACTTTACAAAAAACTCTATTAGCACTAGCCGCTGGTTCTTTAGTAAGTGTAGGCGCACAAGCTGCCGTAGCTTATGGTAGTGGTTATACCGGTCAACCATATGTTGGTGTTAAAGTCGGTCAATTTGATTTAGACGTTGATAACGCTGATGATCCAACTGCGTATGGTATCTATGGTGGTTACAACTTTGACCCTAATTTCGGCCTAGAAGCCGAGTACGTAGGATCAGATGATGCTGACTATAGAAACGGTGATTTAGATGCCAAGACTTATGGTGCTTACGGTACTTACCGCTATTCTTTCCCAAATACAGGCTTATATGCTAAAGGTAAGCTTGGGGTAGCAAAAACTGAAGTAGAAGGCGACTATACCGTTGGTCCAGTCAAGGTCTCAAACTCTAGTAGTGATACTGGTATCGCTGGTGGTGTTGGCCTAGGTTATTCGGTCAATCCTGACTTTGGTGTAGAAGCTGAATATTCTATGATGGATAGCGATGTCGATGCCAAGCTTATCACTGTTGGTGCTCATCTAAAATTCTAATCTAAGTTTATGAGCTAATATTTATTTTTTAGCTAAGCTAGTACGACAAGAACGATCACTCCGGTGGTCGTTTTTTTTGGTCTAATTTTTAGTATAAAATATAATCATAGTTTTCATATAATCATAACTTTTATATGGTTAACGTTCTTAAAGCATAAATAACAGTATGATATTGATTTTTAAGATAATATTAACAACCAAGATGTGCTACATTAAAAGCTAGAACAACAAAGGGAGTCGCCGCAATGATTGAGACTATTTGGATGCTTGAACCTTGGCATTGGCTAGTACTAGGTTTCTTATTAATGATTGCCGAGATTTTCATTCCCACTTTTGCTAGCCTTTGGTTCGGTGCTGCTGCTGTGATTGTTGCAGCGTTGTCTTGGCTATTACCTGTTCCTGTTGTGGCACAGGTACTCATATGGCTTGTACTATCCGTGTTATTTATGTTCGCTTGGATCAAGTATATTAAGCCCCTATCGGTAAACCGTACCAAAGCAGGATTAGGTGGCAGCGTGATCGTTGGTGAAACCGGCATGATAGTGCTTAAGCCGCAAGCCGATAAATCTGGGATGATACGCTTCAATGTCCCAATAGTTGGTGCGGATGAATGGCCTTGTCGTACCGAAGGCGAGGCAGTAGAAGTCGGCGATAGGGTGGTTGTGACAGGTATCATAGGTAATGAGCTTATCGTTGCTCCGACTCAGCGTATCACAGCGGCTACTACCGATGTGCAGCCTAATATTGCACCTAAAGTAGAGGCTCAAGCCTTGAAAGAAAAGACCAAAAGTGGTCGCTTGAATCTAAATAAGCCTAACCTAGATAGAGTACGTCTAAAAAACAAATTTACGGATAAGTAGTCAGCATATACTAATAATCTTTTTAAATCAGACTATAAAGTAGCGAAATCAAAGAAACAAAGGAAATTAGGAAGCTGAAATAAATATAACCTCTTGTCGTGCTATTTAAGGCAAAGGTTCAAGGAGAGCGTTATGAATAGTATTATAGGTATCTTAGGTGGTGGCGGCATCGTCATGGTGGTATTGATTGCCCTGATTATATTTACTGTGTTTAAAGGGGTGCGTATCGTACCGCAAGGCTACAAGTGGGTGGTGCAGCGCTTAGGAAAGTATCAGCAAACACTTGAACCTGGTTTATCTTTAATCATTCCATTTGTAGATAGAGTTGCTTATAAAGTCACGACCAAAGACATCGTTTTAGACATTCCATCGCAAGAAGTCATCACTCGCGATAACGTCGTCATTATCGCTAACGCTGTTGCCTATATCAATATCGTGCGCCCGGACAAAGCTGTCTATGGTATTGAAGACTATGAATATGGTATTCGCAATTTGGTTCAGACTTCCTTGCGCTCAATCATAGGTGAGATGGATCTGGATAATGCGTTATCGAGCCGAGATGAAATCAAGGCGCTACTCAAAAATGCTATCTCAGAAGATATCGCTGATTGGGGCATTACACTCAAAACGGTTGAAATCCAAGATATTAATCCTTCGCAGACTATGCAAGCGTCGATGGAAGAGCAGGCCGCGGCTGAGCGTCTACGCCGGGCAACGGTTACGCGCGCCGATGGTCAAAAGCAAGCCGCTATCTTGGAAGCGGATGGCCGCCTAGAAGCGTCACGCCGTGATGCCGAAGCACAAGTGGTACTGGCTAAAGGTTCAGAGGAGTCTATCCGCCTTATTACCGCTGCGATGGGTGACGAAGAGATGCCGATTGTTTACTTACTCGGTGAGCAGTATATTAAGTCAATTCGTCAATTGGCTGAGTCTGATAACTCGAAAATGGTGGTATTACCGGCTGATATCTTAAGTACAGTTAAAGGTATGGTTGGTGATAAGCTCAAAGTATAAATAGCGATTAGCTTGATCTTTTAACCAAAAAAAGACCTCTATAAGTGAACTGACCCCCAAATGTTGGACGGTTTATTTTATAACAAGGACTGAGTTCTGTATTGCACAGGACTCAGTCCTTT
>NZ_JBPYDC010000017.1:0-68120 GCF_051847575.1 Psychrobacter sp. 1U2 | reverse complement strand
CTTATAGAAATCAAAAATAAGCTAATTCACTCTCGAAAAACTCACTGGATGTACACAACGAAGTACACCGATGTTGCTTCAATAACTCAAACTATTGCTATCATTAGCATACAGTCCAAGATTCAAGTCCTCACTAGGGAACCGAACTTATTCAATCAGTTCGGCAATTACCACCTCATTAATTATTGGGTTGGTCCGTTATAGAGGTATCGAACTAGCAGCTATCTCTCAGATTGTTGAGTCTCCAATAATTCCACTGTAGTTTATTAAGGCGTTACTTTCTATTAAATAAATCATAGGCTTTTATCTTCTTAGCGACAATCCTGCACCCATTTTCATAATAATCGACAAGTACGAAGCTATCAACAGTATCGGCATTACACTTTGGACAATGGTAAGCACCTAACTTCCAGTCATCTTTTTCGACCACTACAAGCCGACTGTTTCCATAAAAGTATCTTATAGCAAATGATGTTAGATAGAAGGATTCGGTTTCATTGGCTCCATTGGGGCATAGTCTGTTGATAAGTTATTAAGACAATCAGTTGTTACGAACAGGTTTGTACAATTGAACCTTGAAACTTTATAATGCTCAATGAAATCAAAAGGTAAAATGTATTGTCCACGCAGATCAACAAAAATCACCTTTTGAGCTAAGTTTGTAGTCTAACTAAGGTTATTGAATGAAACAGTATCTAGATTTATGTCAACGTATAGTTGATGAGGGTGTATGGGTAGAGAATGAACGAACTGGAAAACGTTGCTTAACCGTTATTAATGCTGATTTAGACTACAACGTAGGAGCTAATGAGTTTCCCTTAGTAACTACTCGAAAGAGTTATTGGAAAGCAGCTATCGCAGAGTTGTTGGGATATCTACGTGGTTATGATAGCGCAGATCAGTTTCGAGCTATTGGATGTAATACATGGAACGCCAATGCCAATGAAAATGCAGCCTGGCTAGCTAATCCTTATCGTAAAGGTAAGGATGATATGGGCCGAGTTTATGGTGTACAGGGACGAAGATGGCGTAATTCAGTAGGAGAGGAGTTTGACCAACTTCGTAAGATTTATAATAACTTGCGAAACGGTATTGATGATCGAGGTGAAATTCTAACCTTCTACAATCCAGGTGAGTTTCATATGGGATGTTTACGTCCTTGTATGCATACTCATACATTTTCGTTGCTAGGTGGAAAGCTTTATTTGACTTCATCACAACGTTCATGTGATGTACCATTAGGTCAAAATTTTAATCAGATTCAAGTGTTTACCTTACTAGCTCTCATGGCTCAAATTACGGGCCACGAGGCTGGAAAAGCTTATCATAAGATCGTAAATGCACATATTTATGAAGATCAATTAGAATTAATGCGTGACGTGCAATTAAAACGCGAACCTTATCCGTCACCTAAGCTTCATATTAACCCTGAAATTAAGTCTCTCGAAGATATTGAAACATGGGTAACATTGGATGACTTTAAAGTTGAAGGATACCAGTATCATGAGTCTATTGCCTATCCATTCTCAGTTTGATATAAGCATAAAGTGAAAGCTGAGAAGGTTGATAAACTTTTATTAGGCATGAAGTATTAATATATGTGATTTGTACTATGGGATATATGCTTATTAGCTAAGCTCTCGCTAGCTTTTAAGCAAGAGGAAATCAAGATTATGCTCTTTATAGCATAGATGATTTTTGACAGACTAGTGCATAAGCTGTTTCGATCTTGCATCTTCTAAGGCTAACATTTTTCTCAATTTCTTAATTTCTTGTTCAGCTTCTGATAGTGACCTTTTGTCTGTGTCAGATAGTGTTTTATAGTAATCTCGTGACTCTCTCATTTTTTGTAACCGTTTGTCTGAGTGCTCAGCGACCCTTTTTATATCTTGATATTCATTAAACCAGTAGATAACCTCACTTTGTGCTCGACTTAGCTTTGCTTCTAGCGCATTTTTTACATTGGCAGTGCTTAAACGTACTTGTTCTTTACGTGATTTCTCTTCGGTTTTCCGAGAGTCTCTGATCTGTTTAAGCTCTTGGACAGGCCAAACGCGGTTTGAGATGGTATTCCGATGAATACCAGTCATTTCTGAAAGTTGTGCTACAGTGGCTTTCAACCTCTTGTTGCCTTTAATGTCTGATAATGCCTTTTCCAATAGCAATGTGTTTGCATCATAGTCATCGCTATTCTTTTGATCATAAGCATTCATAGTTCAACTTCCTCACCAAGATTTTCCAGTACCATTCTGGCTTCGTTCATTGCTGCTAGAACTTGCTCACGATTGTGCGAATATTCTGGTTTATTGAGATTAAGCTTGTTTAACGTATAAACTTCACGCCATTTAGGGGCATGTTTAGTAGTTACGACGGCTTGTTTGCATCGAGCTGGGTTGCAACGTAGTGAACCAATACATGGTAGGCTTGAGTCATATTCTTCTGCTCTATTACCATAGCAAATCCCTTGGCCCATATATACTATGGCAACACCTTGATCTACCATAGCCTCATATACTTCCTCTTCCGTGTAGCCTTCAGCCATATATCCGCTAAACGTCTTAATTAGACCTTTTTTATGCTCATTCGCTTTACCACCATAATACGTGCCATTTGGATTATGGGCTGTTTTAATAGCCTCTAATTCAGCTGCTCGGCGCAATGATTTCTTATCACCTTTTCGGTTCCCATCTTTTGACAGCATTTCACCTATATCACCATACCCTAGCGTTACTAATGAAGTAGACCCAGCAGAGGTATAGTTAGAGACGCTATCCACAAAATGCTTCAATTGAAACGATATTAGAGGTAGTCCTACTTCAGCCTTGAATAGTTGATATGTTAAGGTGTGTCTTAACATATATGGATTGAACTTTAGTTCTTTAGCAATTTTTTCGCCTAATAGTTGGTTAATAAAATTATTCATTTGATACACAATACCAGTACTATTCATTGACTGAGGGGAATTGCCAGGTTCAACAGTATCTACACTAGAAATTAAGTAGGGCGACGCCTTAATTTTTGAAATATACGAAGCTGCCAACACTGCATCCTTAACAATTGGTATAGCTACCCATCTATCGTCAAACAAACCTGTACTAACTTCATCTTTATGTTTTTTGACCGTACTTTCAATTAGCCAAACGGCATCACTTTGAATCAAGCACGAACAATTCTGCACTCTTACTTCTGATAGTTCAGATGGTCTCATACCTGTATACTGACCTACTAAATACGTGCAGGCATACGCTACGAGATTAACGTATTTCCTAAGGTTATCTGCTTTATAACCGCGTTCTCTCAATTTTTCACGTAAAGTTGACCCAGCCATAACTTTAGAATCTTTATTTAGCATCCAATCATAAGGCTCGATTACATTCATAACAAAATTTGAAGAATAATTTTTGGTTCTTAATCGCATAGCAATGTACCCATGTAGAGTTTCATGCGTAACACGTTCTTGACTAGCCCATGATAAATATTCGCTCGTATTGAAACGTTCTAAAGAGTTGACATCTGATATTTTTTTTCCGTCTCCTATAGCGTTTAAAAAATCTACTACAATAAAAGATGCAGTCTTTGATAAAGATTCAAAGACCAAGTCTGGTAACACTTGATCTTTCTTTTTTTTATCAACATTCGCTACTCTCTTCCATTTCAGGCTATCTAACTCTACATGAGCAATAGGCTTTCCAAATACATACTTAACAGAAGCTGGGCTGCGTAAGTATTTAAAAAATCTATCTAAATCTGCACCTTTTACACGATTATAGTTTTTAGCCGCTATGGGGTACAGTTCGGGTGTTATATCGGATAATGTTTTAATCTTTGTCTGAACAAACTCATAACCTAGTTCATGAGATGCTTGTTTGAATAGTTCATTGATAAATGTTAAACCACTTTCAAAAGTTGTAATCAAGGAGTTGGCTTTTAATATTTTTTTTGATCGGCTTTTACCCTCGTTTTTCTGCAGCTTGAAGATGGAACTATTGAGCAAAGCCAACTCGAATATAATTTTCATTTCTATCAAAACAAATGCCGGAATCGCTGTATATTTTGAAAAATTGATTCGTAGCTTTGCACCTTGAACATTTCTTGCAGCATTAGGATAATCTTTATTAAAGTTCCAAACGCTATCAGAAAACTTTGATAGTGTTGATATGGGTTTGTCCATAAGAGAAGTTATATACTCTATATCAAATGTGTGCTTATGCTGAAGGCACTCATTCCTCTGATCCGTAATAGGATTTAAAGCTTGCAAAACATAGGAACGATGTTTTACAAAAGCGGTCAACACGTCTAATTTTCTTTCATAGTCCATCAAATTACCCCATCAACTAGTGTAGTGGTTTCAATGTACTCTGCTAAACGCTGTCCATTCTCTAGATCCTCTAAGGAAAAGTCAGACAATGTTGGGTCTGTAATACCTTTTATTAGTTCCATATTTTCCAAAATGACATGTCCATAGGGGGTGTCCATAACGCGAGTATGCTCTGTCAAAAGCGTGTAGTCACGCTTCATTGCAAAGATTTCAGGAAGGTTTTTGGCCGTAATAATGACATTGTCACAACCTAAACACTTATTATATTGTGAGCATGGAGTACCAGGAATATAGGATGAAAGGTTCTTTACAAAATCTGGAGGATCAAAAATATTCCTGCATTCTGCTAAAGGGGTATGGAAGGTTATTGCTAATTCGTTAGTATCTCTAGTTTGTACTTTTTGAGTTTGTCTATTCAAAGTAGATTGATGTATTTCTTTTAGTTTATCGTTTATCTTTACTCTACTTATCGTATTGAAGTCATAAGAGTCTATATAACCAATAGTCGTTTGAATTGAGGAGTGCCCTAACATGAGCTGAATTTCGCGTAAAGCTACTCCATTGTCTAACATTTCACTAACAAAAGTTGGTCTAAACCTGCTTATTGTAAGAGTTAACGGCTCTCCTGCGTCGTCCTTCAAATTATACTTCTCAACAAATCTGGATAAGCTATTGCCTAAGGTACTTGCGTTTCCTTCTTTACTTCCTGATATAGGAGAAACTTTTCCATATTTTTTTGGACTATTCGATTGCCAAATGAATAATCTGTCTTTGAATGTATCATCTTCAATATGTGGTCGAAAGCTACAGGTTAATTGATTTAATTCTTCGAAAATCATTTTTATAGACTTCGCTTGACTCGATGTAAGCCAAGTTAATTGTGCATTGAAAAGATCCAGAGGGTATTCCTTGTAGCCATCAGAGCGCTCTTTCCAATATCTAAGACAAGGTCGTGATGTTGCTGGATGAGATTCTAGATAATCGTCTACGTTGAGAGAAAGTAAAGAATCTGCATTTAATCCTGTAATTTGGGCTAGCCTTAAAAGGTAGGGTATGAGTATATCTATATGTAACATCGGGGTAACACCCCATTCATCATATATCCCGCTCAAACCTTTGTCTGAACGGGCAATAATTCTCAAGAAAGATTTTTCGATAGGGGACTCTGCTGTATGGTAATGGATTGGCTTACACCCCAAGGGGTTTTCAAACAGCCATCGCGCATTATCTAGTGTAGAAAGGCCTTTTACTACAAAACCTTTTTCATTCAAAGGATTTTTACCTATACCCGTTTTTTCGTATGGTATAAGAGCTGCTTTAGACTGACACAATCCTTTTTCGATAGCATCTAATACCTGAATCCGCTCGTTCGTTGTAAATGGCTTTTTCGCGTCTGTTTCTCTACTTACAGCAAAGCCATTTATATCGAAAAAGCTATACTCCAGATCCCGTACTTGGGTCAGCCTACACAGTGTTCTGCGTACTGAACTCAAAAGTGTATTTGCATGATGACTTGATATTTCTTTACTTATTATCTTTTTCTCTAAATATTTTCGATATCTAGATAGGAGATGCTCATCAAAAACTGTGACAATTTTTAAAGGTGAATTACCATATAGTTCAGATAAGAAATCTATAAAGGAATTACTCGCAATTCTATAGTTACTCTTGCCTGATTCTGAAGAGACAATTTTACTAGTACAGGCAAACAGTTGCTCAACCTGAATAAAAGGTTCTAGTTTTGAAGGAAAGAAGAAATTATCAGCAGCATGTAACTCTCTTGTGGCCAGTCTATGAAAACGTTCTATCTGACTTTCACTATGATTTTTTCTATTTATGTTCGCTTCGCTTGTTCTTTTAGCAACGCTTTTATAATTTGGATCAATAATTCCAAGTTTTTCAAGATCTTTGTGAATGAAGTCCCAAGCATCTTTAACAGCATTAAAGTATAAGGAAGATATTTTTATAGGAAATTGTCCCAATGGCATTTTCCCAACTGAAATCTTATTACCAAAAATAGGTAATGTATGCTTTTCTTTTTTAGATAACTGTCTGTACCAATTCAGTAGCTTCCTTCTGCTTTCGATGCCAGCAGCTTCATAGCTCCCATCTGGTATTACTAGAATCCCTTCTTTGATCATCTTTTCGATCAAAGGGTTCGTAAGCTCTCTGTATTTATATGCCATAGGGTATGAAATTCCTACTGCATTTTGTATATATTTTACGGAGACACTAAAACCTAAAAGGTTCTTAGCCTTGCTAATGGGTATTTCCCACAGTGTTTCTACATCTGTGACTGTTCTTGATACCCACTCTAAGATAGCAGATGCTTCGTCTCTAATAGGACGCTTTCTTGACTCGACTTTATTAAAACCGGCACTTATAATTCCCAGTCTACAGAGATCTTCATGAATCTCATCGATTGTTTTTGCTACCAATTCATATTGAGTTGCTAAAACATTCCAGTAGTCCTGCTCGTGTCCTATTGATTTGAAGCAAACGTTGTTTATAGATTTAGTCAAACGAGGAAGGTTTTTCTTATCACTAAAACTTAAATTGCTATACCAATATAATATTCTCTGTCGAGTTATATTCTCTCTACTAGAAGCTCCTTTTACGACAACCTTCATCTCAGCCATTTTCTCTATCAATGGAACGGTGAGGTGCTTTCGTCTATCAGCTTCATTGACCGTAATAGATGTCTCTTTCGCTAAAAATTTAGATGTGATATTGACGCCCCAAGGATCCTTGAAATGGCTGCTAAGTGGTAAGGATAAGAGTTGGTTTGGACTCTTTAATAAGCCCTCTACCCATGTACTTACCAATTGATCAGTGGCTATTCCGTCCTTTTTCATTTGATGTCCTTAATGCCAATTTTCAATTGTGTCTGTTCAGATAAGCGCCTCATCTTCTCAGCTCTAGTTAGTAAGTCCCCATTCTCATCACAAATAGTATTATAAATTTCCTGAGGAATGCTGGTATACATTTGGGTAGTACTGAGGTGGTTATGACCTAAGTTTTTTTGTACGATAACGAGCCGATCTAGGTAGTCGGATCCTAGGTCATTTGATTGCAATATTGCATAGGCATTACCATGCCGTAGCTTGTGAGGAGAGATTATTCTATCGAGGCGACCTTTCTTTATTGCACGTTTGCTGATACGTTCAAGTAACTCGTTTATCGCTTTACGTGTATAAGGAGTGCCTTTAGCATTAAAAAATGCTGGGGTTTCATCTGGATTTACATATTTGCGAGCATGTTTTTTGTAAAGCGGAGACGCATGATATTTCTGTATACGTTTAATGGTTGCCGAACTAACTAACGTCCATCGTGGTTTGATTTGATTTCCACGCCCCTTGCTACCTTTTATGGCTAAAGGTACGTAGTCTGCATGAATAGGTTGATCGGACTCTACTGAAATGAACTTTTCAGAGTTAAAGTTGACAGTATCTCTAAAATCTTTAAGAGTAACCCTGATCAGCTCCGAACGCCTCACGCCAGAGTCATATAAAAACTGAAGTATTACTCGTTCTCGTTCTAATCGAGTAGATTGAATCAATATGAAAAGATCATCAAGAGTGCATGAAGTAATTGGTGTACGCTTTGGTAATTTTGAAAAGTATCCATTACTATATGGATTATCCTCTCTAAGCGGCTGACGGTCTTCTGTGCGACTGCAGAGGAAATGAAGGAAAGCGTATATTGCTCCATCACGATTTCTAATAGTAGCTGAACTTCTATGTTCTTCAACACTTAAGAAAGTACAGTATTCCTGAATTACATACCCTGGAACTGTAATGAAGACCTCATCAGTTTCATTATCGCTATAGTCTGGACGACTACGGATATACTTTAAGAAGTAAGTTAGGTTTTTGCCATATGTATTTGCTGTTTCATGAGCAATCTTTTCGTGCTTGAATTGATATGATAGATACTCAGAGATAAGAGGGAGGATTTTACCACTATCATCAAATACACCAACCCCATTCACTTTGACTTTCTGATCCAGTAATAGGTCTGGTATTTCATTAGTTAAATAAGATTTTGATAGGTCTAACTCTCTATTGGAGCAAATCTTAATATCCATAATACAGGCCAAAGTAATACATAGATTAAATTGTATATCATATTATGCATGGCCTGATGTTCACTATAAGTATAGAGGAATGAGATGTTCCTAGGCTGCTAATAATTCATACTGTGAATTATCATTATAGGGGAATAATAGGAATAAATCGGCTGAGCGCTGATAGAGCTGGCAGGAGAGTTTATTATCAGCGACAAAGAACTGAAAGAGCGTATGACAAGGCGGCAAAGCCACTTGATTGGCCTCGCTTGGATTCCAACCAGAAACGATGAGACGTCTGGAATTAGGATTGGTTTTTATTTGCTCAACTACTTCTGCAATCTGATCGACACCGTCATTATTATAAGCCTTGTTATCAGTTTCATAAGTGTTTTTAGTTGCGCCATAATTGCGCCATTGATGACCGTAGACAGGGCCTAAGTCGCCCGCAGGGCGGTTAAAGCGCGCGGTTTGCTCGGCGGTCGCCCATTCATTCCAAATGCGCACGTTATTTTGCTGCAAATAATCGACATGAGTGCTACCGCTTAAAAACCACAATAGCTCGTAAACGATGGATTTGAGATGTACTTTTTTGGTGGTCAGTAATGGAAAACCCTCTGCTAAGTCAAAGCGCAATTGCGCGCCGAAATGACTTAAGGTTCCGGTACCCGTGCGATCGCCTTTTTCAGTGCCGTGAGCTAAGACGTACTGGAGTAAATCAAGATAAGCTTGTTCGTTTTTGCTAGTAATCATGGTCTGCAACTTCAATAAAACTAAATGGGTTTAATAAATAGGTATGCTCTTCTATAGGTTCGCTTTTTAGTAAGCAGCCTGTCTACCCCAATCATAAATATCGCGCTTATAAGCATAAATGATGAGCACAATACCAATAATAATCATCGGCGCGCTTAAGATCTGCCCTTTGGTCACCCAGCCTAAAAGGATAAAGCCTTGATCGGCATCAGGCTGACGGAAAAACTCGACGATAAAGCGGCTAAAGCCGTAACCGAGCATAAACACGCCTGTGACAGCCATACGTGGACGCGGCTTTGAGGAATACCACCACAATAGTAAAAAAAGTAATAGCCCTTCAGTCAACGCTTGATAAAGCTGCGAGGGATGGCGCGGCAGTAAATACTGTCCGTTGACCTCAGTCGCCAATTGTTGCAAAACCGGATTGACCTGCATTAGCTGGGCATCAAATGCTGCCGCTTGGGGGAAGTAAGTGAGCCAGTTATAACCGCCGTCAGAGACGCGGCCCCATAGCTCGCCATTGATATAGTTACCAATACGCCCAAACAATAAGCCTGTTGGCACGCAGGGCACGATAAAATCGAGCACTTGAAATGGCGTCTTTTTATATTTTCGCGCAAAATAAAGCATGCCCAAAGCGACACCAATGAGGCCACCATGAAAAGACATGCCGCCTTCCCAAACTTTGAATAGGTAGGCCGGATTTTGTAGTAATTCGCCAAATTGATAGAACAGCACGTAACCGATACGACCGCCCAAAATAACGCCAAGCGCGCCAAAGAACACTAAATCAGAAACCATATCCGTCGACCAAGCTTCGCGTTTGGTGCTGCGATACCAAGCAAGACCGAAGGCTGCGGCAAAGGCAAGCAAGTACATCAAACCATACCAATGTACTTCGATGGGGCCGAGCGCTAACGCTACCGGATCATACTGAGGATGAATGTTCATAAAAAGTCATAATATTGAGGATAAGATGCTGCTCATGATAGCAAATTTAGCTGCCACGAACACTAATTTTGCGTCGTGATGCTGAGTGGTATTTAAAGTGAGTCGACTATATACGTTGTAGACTTAATCACTATTGAAATAGCAGCGTAGGCGAACAGTACAAAGTTATAAGATAGTAATGGCTGATAAAAAGCGCTAAGATAAAATCAAATGGAATAAGGAAAAATATGTGCATTGTCGCTATCGCTTGGCAACTGTTTGATGAGCTGCCATTAGTATTATTATCCAATCGTGATGAGTTCTTAGCGCGTCCTACCGAGTCGCTACATCAGTGGTCAGATCAGCCCATCTATGCCGGCCGTGACAGCCAAAGCGGCGGCACTTGGTTAGGCATTTATCGACAAGAGCGTCAACAACAGAATCAGCAGTCTACCGAAGACAAACAAACCCATCTTCATCAGCAAAACGGACGCTGGGCGGCAGTATTAAACTTCCGCGATGGCGTACAAGCCAGCTCTGATGAACGCTCACGTGGTGAATTAGTGACCAGTTTTTTGACAAGTAAACTAAGCCCGATGGCTTTTGCACGGCAGATTAGGCTACAAGATTATGCAGGATTTAATCTAATTGTTGGTGACAGCCAGCAAGCGGTTATTGTCAATAATCGGGGTTATGCGCCAACCGCTTTGCATGCAGGATTACACGTCTTCTCAAACGGACAGCCTGATGAAGGTTGGTTCAAAACCGAAAAGCTACGCGCGCGCTTGCGTCAAGAAGTCCTGCCGCTCATCGCTGAGGATAGCTCGCTTGAGTATTGGCAAGCGGCTGCGCTTAATGCGATGTCGGATAATACCTCAGCGCCTGAAGAGAAACTGCCGGAAACGGGCGTGCCAAAAGCCATAGAGCAAGCATTATCGTCCGTGTATATCGATGCGGTCGCTCTGAGTAATACGGATACGCCAATGCCAAGTTACGGCACGCGTACGCAAAGCATTTTGACCTTGCATCATGGAAAAGATCAGTCAGCAATAAAGGCGCAATTGATTAGCCGTGAAACTGATAACAGCAATAGCTAAGCCACCAAAGTCAGCTGTATAAAGCCTTTATAGAATATAGTGACATAAAAAATGCCCGCCATAATACCTAATAGTTTAGATATTACAGCGAGCATTTTGCATATAAAAGAGCGTCTATTCCATCAATAAATGATTATTTTGTTCGGGGATAATCAGCTCTTGTCTAAGGGGTAATTCGCGTGCCAGCTCTTGCAAAGCACGACGATACACCCCGCGTTTAAAGTGAATCACTTGTCCGAGCGGATACCAGTAGCTGACCCATTGCCAATGGTCAAATTCAGGTTTACCCTCGTCGAAGCGGATATGTTGAGTGTTCGGCTCATCTAAGCGTAGCAAAAACCATTTTTGTTTTTGCCCAATACATAAAGGATACTGCCCATGGCGCACGTAGCGCTTTGGCAAGCGATAGCGTAACCAGTCTTGAGTGACCGCCAATAAGTCGACATGGCGCGGATGCAGCCCGACCTCTTCCCAGAGTTCGCGATACATCGCATCCATTGGCGTCTCGCCGCGGTCGATACCGCCTTGCGGAAACTGCCAAGCGTTGTGACCGATACGCTTTGCCCACAATACTTGCCCTTGTGTATTTGCCAAGATGATGCCGACATTGGCGCGAAAGCCGTCTGCATCTATCATGACTTAACCTTTTCATTTGTTTAAAATAACTTATTACAAGGTGACATCCGATAGCCAACATAATTATTATAGGGTAGTGAGTATTGATGCCATATTAGAATAAGTTTTATTACCCTTATTAAAACAAGAAATGGTCAAAATGTGTAACGATAATTTGCTATAAAATGTTTCACAAATTTAACGATTTAAAATCAGCCACTTATAAAATAACATTTGTTGAGTATTACCAAGGGTATTAATCACAAAATTTGCTCACTTTGGCTCAGGCAGGCTTTGAGGTTATTATTCTAGACAGACCCTAGATGCAACTAATGCTAAACTAGTGCTAAACTAAGCGTATGAATCATTACAGCAAATAAATAAGACTAGGATAAGAAAATGGCACAATCAAAAGCGAGCGTGACTTGGCAAGAGAATAAAGCTTTTATGGGCGTAGCGCCATCAGGGCATAACGTTCAGATCGACGCTGATAAAGAGAAGGGCGCAAGTCCCATGGAGCTCGTACTATTAGGGCTTGGTGGCTGTGCCAGTTACGATGTGGTGTCTATTTTACAAAAATCGCGGCAAGAGGTACAGAGTGTGCACTGTGAGCTGACCGCACAGCGGGCGGAAACTATCCCAGCAGTGTACACAGATATCCATCTACATTTCATGGTTACTGGACAAGATATCGCTGAAAAACAAGTTGAGAAGGCGATTAAACTATCCGCTGATAAGTACTGCTCAGCTAGCCGTATGTTGGTAGATGGCGGCGTCAACATCACTCATGATTTTATAATAACAACAGGCTAAGGGGCAGAGTGACAGATGAATGTACTTTTTGGCTTTATCCCTGATACTGCCGCTGCAGCGATCTGGGCAATGGTGGTCGCCAGTTTATTACCGCTACTGATGGCCCTAATGGCAAAGGTCTTGGGCGGCTTTGGTCTCTCGGATAATGCCCAACCGCGAGATTTTCTGAAGCAGACTACGGGCGCTTCAGCGCGTGCTGATGCCGCTCAGCAAAACAGCTATGAGACGCTACCGGTATTTTTGGCAGCGGTCATAGTCGCGATGTTGTTCTTTGTGCCGCAGTCTATTATCAATATTCTAGCTTGGTTATATGTGATTATTCGTATCGGTTACTGCGTGGCTTATATGACCAATTTAGCGACTTTTCGTTCTATTCTTTGGGCGCTATCAATGGCCTGTCCACTGATGTTATTTTATCTTGCGATTCGGATTAGTGCTTAAGCTCAGAGTTGGACTGTTTAAGAGTTTGGCTGTTAAGGCCAAATGCTAAGCACTAAGTGCTAAAGCGCCAAGGATTAAAAGTAGAATTTAACGACCCCCTTGATTTAGCTTTCCTGATCAGCGGCTAGCTTGTAAAGCGGTGATAATAGCCGCTTTATCTTTCTCCCTTTTAATCTCATTCCATAGGCTTTGTGCTTCAATATACCCTTTGGTCAGCATCCCAAGCCACTGCTTATAACGTCCGACTAGCACCACATCATTTTTTGCTTCGCCCTGCAAAAACTTAATCTGATGAGTGATTAAGTCTTGCCAAAGTAGTACCGGTTTTTTTAACGATTTATCCTTAGGGAAATCTGTTTTATCCACTTGCGCAATCAAATCGGGACGAGTTACTGCTCCGCGTCCGAGCATCAGATGGCTGGTGCCTGATTGCCTGATACATAACTGCGCTTGCTCACTATTCCAAATCTCACCATTGGCAATCACTGGGATATCTAGGCTATTAAAGCTTTGAATCTTTTCCCAATAAGCAGGCGGCTTATAGCCTTGCGTTTTCGTGCGGGCATGAATGGTCAGCCAATCCGCGCCACTAGCTGCAATCGCTCCTCGAATATCGTCCATACGGCTGGTATCGGTATAACCCAAGCGTATCTTTGCCGAAACAGGAATATCTTTCGGAACCGCTTTTCTAACTGTACTGATAATCTCATACATCACTTCGGGCTCATCGAGTAGCACTGAGCCGCCGCGATGACTATTGACAGTCTTGGCAGGACAACCAAAATTAATATCGATCGCAGGAGCGCCAAGCTCGCAAGCATAAGCCGCGTTTTCCGCCATTAATTGGGCGTCGCTACCAAGCAGTTGAATATGAATAGGCGTACCCGAGGCGGTCTTAGCATTATGATGTAGCTCGGGTACATATTTATAAAACACGTGTGCGGGCAAGATAGTTTGGGTGACACGGATAAACTCGCTGACGGACCAATCGTAAGGGCGGCCTAAATCGGCGGCAATCTGCGTCAAGATCTGGCGCATCAAAGGATCGGTCAAACCTTCCATTGGCGCGAGCAGGCGCACAGGGTTATTGAACAGTGCATGAGAATAATTGAGCGAAGGTTGTAAGTTAGTAGTCATTAATAATTAATCATAAAAAAATAAAAGCAAAAGTAGTAAGGAGGCTCTCTGTTAGTGCCATTTTCCAATGTTGAACAGACGCTAGGCTAAGAGCCAAAAATGACCTTCTTGCCCGTTTGTAATCCTGAGATCAGTGGTTGAATATTAGCAATATCTAAGTTGCTTTGCGCGCGGGTACAAGCCACATATAGCAAGCGTAATTCTTCTGGGCTAATCTTAATGCCATTTGTGGTGACGTCATAATAAAAATCATCATCGAGCTGTACTTTTCCCCACTCAAGCCCTTTGGCCTTATGCGCGGTTGAAATCACATAATCAGCGTTCTCAACACGGGTTAAGCTATTGACCGCGCGAGTTAATACGCTAGTGCCATGATCATCAACGAGCTTGACTAAGGTCTTGAGATCGCTACCTTCATTGGTCTCTGAATACTCTTGCACATCTGACCAATTATAAAAATACGCCAGCTCTGGCACCCCATAAGCCGATTTACCATTTTTAAGATTCTCTGCGGCTTGGCAAAATTTCAGCATGCGCTCGGTATCGGCTTGTAAGGCGACGCGGTGGCCTAACTTTAGACCGGTTAACAACTGCGCCATCGCAGCCGCATTAGTACGACAAAGGATGGCATCTTTTTTACTGTGGACAAGACCTTTTTCGGTTGAAGACCTTCTATCAGGATTACCTTTGAGAGGCACGTCCTCTTGTAGCGCTTTGAGGAGAGTATTAGCCACCTCAGCAATAGGTTCACCAAAGCGGAATGACTGTGTCAATAAGGTTTGCGGCAGCGGTAGCTTTTTCATCGCGTTGACCGCGCCGCGCCATTCATAGATCTGCTGATGGGCGTCGCCAACATAGATAACTTGCTTTGATTGCTGAGTCAAGATGCCCATCATTAATGGATCAGCATCCTGCGCCTCATCAAATAAGATAAAATCTGCCGGAATAGTGGGTTTTGATAACGCCCACAGTTTAAGATAAATATCATGGCCAATACCGGCAGGATGACGCGCGTCAATCGACTGTAGCCAGCGCTGCTCAACCGCTGGATAGAGCATCTCTCGTAGCTGCTCAGCGTCACTATCATCGAGCCAATTCGGGAAGGTAAGATGCCTAGGTGCTGGGTAGCTGGCATGAGTACTACAAAAATTACTAACCGCATCACTGACAAATCTAGCGAGCCGTGCTGGCGTCAAAGTGATGTATTTATTTGAGCCTTCTATTTGCCGACGCACTTGCACCGGCTGTAAACCCAAATCATCACCTAAGCGTTTCGGAGAAAACCGAGGCAAAGATAACTTAGCGGTAATATCTCGCGGCACATGACGATAGGCGAGCGAATGAAAGGTTCGGCAGTCAACATGCGGCGGAAACTTGGCGCGCGCATCATTAGCAATAGCCTTGTTAAAGGCTAAATACAAACCGCGACCGCGTAGCCGCTCACCGATGAGCTTAAGAGTCGTGGTCTTACCTGCGCCGGCATAAGCCACTACCTTAAACGACTTGTGATCCATCGCCATATTGAGCGCGGCAAGCTGCTCATCGGTAGGATCACTCATATAAGCGGGCATAGATGCGGACATAAAAAACTACCTAAATGTAAAGACAAAGTAAAATAAAAGGCACGGGGCTAAAAAAAGCCACTGCGTAAACAATGGCTCATTAGAAGAGAATAGACGTAAAAAGAAGCGCTTTCTTAATTAGAATAATATAAAAACAGGCAAATGAATGTTGATTTTAGCAGATTAGCTCCCTCTTTATGATCAAACATTTGCTACAAGCAGTCATTGTCGGATAACGCCCTAATCATTTTATAAAAGTATTTATTTCGCTTTGGCTTTTGTTAACGATCTGAAGGGTCAGTGATTAGATCTTCTTTTTTCTCTTTAAGCAGAATCTTCGCTAGAAATAAGCCTAGCTCAAACAACAACCACATCGGAAACGCGAGCATCAACATCGACACGCCATCCGGCGGCGTCACTACCGCCGCTATAGCAAAACAGCCGACAATGATATAACGGCGTTTATCCTCTAAGCTTTGAATGGAGACAACACCGACCAATATCAACAGCAAAGTCACCACTGGAATCTCAAACGTCAGCCCAAACACCATAAACAACTTGAGGGCAAAACTCAGATAACTATCAATATCGGTCATTGGTAACACGTTTTGTGGTGCAAAAACGATAAAGAATTTAAGGACGCCTTTGAGGACGATAAAATAAGCAAAAGCCACGCCAGCATAAAAAAGAATAATCGATGACAACAGTACCGGAATGGCGACTTTTTTCTCTTTTTTGTACAGCCCTGGCGCGACAAAAGACCAAATTTGATAAAGGATATAAGGCATGGCAAAAAAGGCCGCTACAAATATAGTCAAGCGAATCGGCGCCATAAAGTTAGAAGTGATATCGGTGGCGATCATCGTTGAGTTAGCAGGCAGCTGCGCCACTAGTGGATCAGATAAAAAGTCATAAAGCTCACGCGAGAAACCAACCAACGCTAAAAATATGATCAGTATCGCGACACAGATCTTGATCAGATGCCGGCGTAGCTCGATCAAATGCTCAGTGATGGGCATATCCGCTAGAGAGCCTAATAAATCATCGGTTTTTTCGTCTTGAGCACTTCTGGCATCAACACTGTCAGAAGAGGCACTATCTACTGGCTCTTCATGAGCTAGTTTTTCTTGCCGGCTTTTTTGTCGTTTAAATAATTTCATAGATTCGCCTCTCCAGTATGAGGCGCTGAATGACCCTCATCGGTTTGGCTGTAGAGCAAAGTGTCGGCCTTATAGTTTGGCAAATAGGGCGGAGCAGGGAGGCGACGCGCTTGATCATAAGCACCCAGACGAAACCACATGTTCTCCCATGGACGCGTCAGGGTCGGTTGATTGAGGTCGCTAGTGGATAAAACGTCTACTGCTTCAGTGTTAGTAGCAGTGTTCTTTTTTTGATAGCCGTAATCATAATTAGAGCCTGCGGAATGTACTAGCTTGGAGTCAGTCTTAGCAGCAGTGCTTTCATTATTAAGGGAGCGTTCTTTATCAGCAGAAGGGCTTTCTGGGTTTTTGGAATCGGTAGCGTTAGCTTCTGTGCTTTTTAAGCTTTGATTCTGTGCCGACTCAAACTCTTGCATACTGCCGCGCATCTCAGCCATCTCGCGCTTCATTTGCGCTTCGGTCTCACGAATTTTGGCCATCTCTTTTTGCATTTGCTGGCGCGTTTCTGCCAGATCAAGCTCAGCTTCTATTTCGGACTGTAGCGTTGAGACGGTACGGCGAATTTTGCCATACCATTGCCCAGCAGTGCGCGCGGCTTGTGGCAGCTTTTCTGGGCCAAGCACGATTAAGGCAATAACGCCGAATAAGAGTAATTCTGAGAATCCGATATCAAACATAAGGACTGAGCATCACTATCTATAGAGCAAGTAAAGATAACCGTTACAGCGGTTGATACTAACTACTCTGTCGAACTAAACTTTATGTTGATCATCGTGTGTAGCAGGACTGATCTCAATATCATCAACTTTGGTGCCGTGAGTTTTATTAGCATCACTGTTGGGGGATACACCAGCTTCATGATCGAGTACGCGGTGTTTTTTAGCATGTTCGGCTTCTTCATCCTTGACCGCTTCTTTGAAGCCTTTGACCGCGCCGCCCAGATCTTTACCGGCATTTCTAAGCTTAGAGGTACCGAATACGACTACCACAACGACCAAAAGAATGAGCCAATGCGTAATGGAAAAACTACCCATAACGTTATCCTTATCACTTAATATGCTGAGTTTATTGATTGTTATCTTGACGAGTATACTGAGACGCTAGCAAACTCACAATGATAATCATCAAAGTAAAATAGCGAAGCACAATAATAATCTTAAGTATAACAAGGCGCTATTATAACCTGCATAAAGTTTTTTAGGTAAAAACAATGAGTTAAGAGATTCGCTTACCGCTTATAGAGCTATGTCACTCTTTCCTATGAACATCATAGCCCACACTTAGCGAGCGTTTTTTTCATCAATACCTGAAAGGCCAAAACGCCGTCCCAACTCATCGAGTACGGCTTTAGACTCAATATCGAACCAAGCCAGGCCAATTAAACTATGGAACCAGACATCAGCCACTTCGTAAATAAACTCGTGACGCGCGGCATCATAAGCTTCTTTATCTAGTTGCGCGTCACTACTGGCCAAATCTTTGGCAGCAATAATGCTCTCGGTCGCTTCTTCGCCTACCTTTTCTAATATCTTGTTGAGACCTTTTGCATAAAGGGTTGCAACATAAGAGCTATCGCTAGCTGCCTGCTTACGGGCAATGAGCACTTGATCGAGCTGCTGCAAAATAGATCCTTCAGCTCGCGGGCTTTGGTGATTTGCATTAAAAAGGTTAGTGTCCGTTTTACTCGTTACGTCTGTAGCATCAAGACTTTGAGGATTAGCGCTATAAATATCGGCAGGATCTTTTAATACCGGATCCACTGCTTGCCAAGTAGGCTCTGAGCCCGACAAGTCCAAGCGCTGATAAAAACAAGACTCACGACCAGTATGGCAAGCGATACCGCCCATTTGAGTGACGCTCAATACGATAACATCAGCGTCACAGTCTAAGCGAATATCATGAACTTGCTGTGTATGCCCTGAGGTTTCGCCTTTATGCCACAGCTGATTGCGAGAGCGCGAAAAATAGACCGCCGTTTGCGTTTGTGCAGTCAGTTGCAGCGCTTCGCTATTCATCCATGCCATCATCAAGATACGTCCTGATTGATGGTCTTGTGCGATTGCTGGAATGAGTCCATCGGAGTTGAAGGTGATAGCAGTGAGCCAAGCCGGTACAGTCATAGTGTCTCTAGCATCTGATAAAAATAAGGGAGGGCGGTGGATTAGCATTAAGCTAGACAGATAATACTATACGGGTCGCTTGAATGCGATACGATAATAAGAAAAATAAGAAGAAAAAGTAGCAAAGCAAGGCTTAGGCATTAGTATGTTTACACTGATCGAGAGCTTGTTTGATTGTCTTGTTCAGCGTTGTCACTTTACCCGAGCGATAATCATAATTGACAAAATGCTGGCGTGATTTAGCCACCAAAGAGCCATCATCCATACGTGTAACCTTAATATTGATATCGCAGCCTTTAGTAGATAACTGCTGCACACCCACCTCAAATAAGAGCGCTTCACGCGTGCGCACCATACTAAAAAGGTTCAATTGCATATCAACGATGATGAGACCTTGGTAATCGGCATGAATCTGCTGGATGCCTTTAGCGTACAAGAACCGTTCTCGAGTCTCAGACAGTAGATGGGCTAAAGACTCTGGCGTCAAAAAATTACCGACACCAATCTCGTTATTTCTCACCCGCATGACCGTCTCAAAGACGAATACAGTATCGTCGAAGACTAATTCTCGGTCTGTTGGTATCATCGATAGTATCTCCTAAAAAGATGCTTAAAAGGTAGAAGTTTGGGAATGCCCTCGCCGAATCATTAATGCCACGTTATTGATATAACAATTATATAGAGGCTTACATATATTCTAATATATGAATATAATGATATTTAAGCATAGCAGTAGGCCAATTTCAATATATTTAGCGATAACCTGTAGCTTTGCACGCTAAAAGGAGAAATAGGACGCTATTAAGAAAGATTTACTCCTATAAAAATGCTTATTTATTTAAAGCTGAAAATTGAAAGTTTGGTTGGCAAATCAGTAGTGAGTCTGTTAAAATAGCGCCTCCCACCTCGAGGCAAATGGTTGATTGATGAGCGAATTTTTATTAATCGCTGGTAACAATCGTTTGACGACCAGGTTCTATCAAAGACAAAGAGGCAACTCATCATGAAAGTTAAGATGAAAACTAGAAGCGGCGCCGCAAAACGCTTCAAAAAAACAGCGAATGGCTTCAAGCGCAAGCAAGCCTTCAAAAGCCATATTTTGACCAAGAAATCTCCTAAGCGTATTCGCCAGTTGCGTGGTCTAAAGATGGTGGACAAATCTGACGAAGCAGCAGTTCGTCGTATGTGCCCATACATCTAATCGATCTTTGCAATTTATCGCTTACTATATCTAAAGAATCTTGGAGTAAATTATGGCCCGTGTAAAACGTGGTGTACAGGCGAATCGCCGTCACAAAAAAATCCTAAAACGTGCAAAAGGCTACTACGGTGCCCGTTCACGTGTTTATCGTGTAGCAGTACAAGCCGTAACGAAAGCGGGTCAATACGCTTATCGTGACCGCCGCAACAAGAAACGTACTTTCCGTCGTCTATGGATCGCACGTATCAATGCTGGCGCGCGCTTAAACGGTTTGAGCTACAGCCGCTTTATCAACGGTATGAAAAAAGCCAACATCGATATCGATCGTCGCGTTCTAGCTGACATCGCTATGCATGATGCGGCTACTTTTAGCGTACTAGTTGAAAAAGCGAAAGCAGAATTGGCTTAAGTATTAGCTACCCTTAGGCTTTATCGTTAAGCGTTTAAGGGCAAGTTAATAAATATGATTAGGTCAATATAAAAGAAGCTACCGCTAGTCGGTGGCTTTTTTTATATCTTTGTACCGTCCTTAAACAAGCCAAAAATTTACAATAGCCTATATCGCTATATTCAGCATTTAAGTTATTCATCGCCCAGATAAAAAGACGGTAAATAATTTGCAATATTTGCGCAAACCCTTACAATCTATACTCTGTTTATACCAGGAATAATGCGTCTTATGACTACCCCTGTTGCTACCGATTTGTCGGCGCTACCGACTCTATCTTCGCAATTAAATGAGCTCGATGAAGCGCAGTTAAATGGTTTTGCCGATGCTGCTATAGCGCTTATTACGCAAGCGACTGCCGTGCCTGAACTGCAAGAGTTACGGGTACAGCTGACCGGTAAGAAAAGCTCGCTTACCAGTTGGTCAAAACAAATGGGGCAGCTTGATGCCGATGACAAAAAGACTTATGGCGGCTGGTTGCATCAAGTCCGCAGCCGTATTAGTCAAGCTTTGAGCGAGCAGCAACAGCAACTCGAGATTGCAGCCTTAAATGCTAAGCTTGCAAAGGAGAGTATCGATATTACTTTGCCTGCTCGCGGCGGTCAAAAAGGTCACTTGCATCCAGTGACTATGATTACTCAGCGTATGCAGCAGTTCTTTGTGCAAGCAGGCTTCAACGTGGCGACTGGCCCTGAAGTTGAGAGCGACTATTATAACTTTGAAGCGCTAAATATCCCCTCGCATCATCCTGCCCGCGCTATGCACGATACCTTTTATTTTGACGCGCACTATTTATTGCGCACGCATACTAGCCCCGTGCAAATTCGTACGATGGAACAAAGCGCGCCGCCGATTCGTATTATCTGCCCAGGCCGCGTCTATCGTAACGACTCGGACCAAACGCATTCGCCGATGTTCCATCAGTTAGAGGGGCTCATGGTCACTGAATCGAGCACCTTTGCTGAGCTAAAAGGTCTGATTAGCGAATTCTTGCAAGCGTTTTTTGGCAAAGAGCTCACCGTCCGTTTCCGTCCTTCATTCTTCCCGTTTACTGAGCCTTCTGCCGAAGTTGATATCTTAGACGATAATGGTAAATGGCTAGAAGTCATGGGCTGCGGTATGGTACATCCGCAAGTGTTAACCAATTGCGGCATCGATAGCGATAAATATACAGGCTTCGCTTTTGGGATGGGTATTGAGCGTTTTGCGATGCTCTATTACGGTATCGATGATTTGCGTCTGTTTTTCCAAAACGACGTACGCTTTTTGCAGCAATTTGGCTAGATGCTTGACTGCTATTAAGTTGTTTTTACGGCACTGACTACTGATACGCCTCTTCTTACTATAGAATCTTTATTATAAAATTCAGATCCGAGATATTTATGAAAATTAGCGAACAATGGCTACGTCAATGGGTAAATCCTACCAATACTAGCGAACAGTTAGCTGAGCAGCTAACGATGGCAGGTCTTGAGATTGACGATCGTTTTGCAGTTGCCCGCGCTTTTAGTGGGGTGGTCGTCGGTGAAGTTATCAGCGTGGAACAACATCCAGATGCTGATAAGCTGCGCGTCACTCAGGTAAATATTGGCGGCGCTGAACCATTACAGATCGTCTGCGGTGCACCCAATGTTTACGCGGGGATGAAAGCGCCTGTTGCTACCGTTGGTGCTGTGTTGCCAAGTGATGACCAGACAGGTTTTAAAATTAAAAAAAGTAAACTGCGCGGTGTGGCTTCTAACGGTATGCTTTGCGGTGCCTCTGAGATTGATTTGGTTGATGATATCGATGGGCTGCTTGAGCTACCTGACGATGCCCCGATTGGTACTGATATCCGTGAGTATTTAGGCTTAGACAATCAAATATTAGATATCTCTATTACCCCGAACCGCGGCGACTGCTTCAGCGTACGCGGTATCGCTCGTGAAATAGCCGTTATTAATGAGCTAGCAGTACAAACGCCAGAGATAAATTTAGCTTTTACTGCTAGTAAAGATATTAAAACCCCTAATGTGAAGGTTGCGGCCGCTGAGCAGTGTCCGCGTTATTTGCTGCAAGCGATTGGCGCTATCGATCGTAGTATCGATACCCCAAAATGGCTGAGTGACGCGCTCACTCAATCAGGTCTACGTACCCATAACTTTTTGGTCGATGTGACTAATTATGTGTTGATGGAGCTAGGACAGCCTTTGCACGCTTTTGATGCCGATACGATCAAAGGCGATATCCAAGTGCGTTTGGCGAAGCCGCAAGAAAGCCTTACCTTACTCAATGATCAGACGCTAACTTTAGTCGGTGATGAGCTCGTCATCGCTGATGATACAGGTATCTTGGCGCTTGCTGGTATTATGGGTGGCAAGCGTAGTAGCGTCACTGAGACAACGACCAATATTTTGCTAGAGAGTGCGTTTTTTAGTCCGCTAGCTATCGCCGGTCGTGCCCGCCGGTTTGGTCTGCATACCGACGCCTCTCAGCGCTTTGAGCGTGGCGTTGATTTTGAATTACCACAGCTCGCTTTAGCACGTGCTCGCGAATTAATCACCGCAGTCACAGGCGGCATAGCGGGATCTATAGTGAATGCTGAGAATCCTACAGAGCTGCCTGCTAGGGCGCCGATTTCTTTACCGATTGCCAAGGTAGGCGAGGTAATAGGTATCGATATCGAACCTAAAGTGATGATACGTATTTTGACTCAACTTGGCTTTGAGATAGAGCAGCAAGGTGAGGTTTTAAAGGCCACGCCGCCATCGCATCGTTTTGATATGAGTATCGCCGAGGATTTGATAGAAGAGATTGCGCGGATATATGGTTACGATAATATTCCAAGTACCTTACCTCATCTACAAGTCAGCATGAATTATGACGATACTGCAGATTTGACCCATGAGATGAAGCTGGCCTTAGTCGATATCGGCTATATGGAAGCGATTAGCTTTAGTTTCAGTGATGCAAAAATAGAAGCGCTGATCGAAGATGAAGCGCTAGGGGAGGTACTAGCGCTGGCCAATCCGATATCGAGTGATTTAGCCGTGATGCGCCGTACGCTATTATCTAGTTTGCTGCCTTGTGTTCAGTATAACCTCAACCGCCAACAGTCGCGTGTACGCTTTTTTGAGACTGGCCTAAGCTTTGTTGGTCATAGCATCAGTGAATTAGTACAGACGCCTAGCATAGCTCTCGTTGCTGTAGGGAATGTTTGGGATGAGCAAGCCTACCAAAACCGTGCGGTAGATTTTTATGATCTTAAGCATGATGTAGAGCAGCTGCTACCTGCCTTAATTGACGGCACGCGTGTACGTTATGAGCGTAGTGAATTGGACTTTTTACATCCAGGTCAAAGCGCTAAGCTCTATATCGATGATCGCTACGTAGGGTGGCTCGGTCAACTGCATCCTAATACCGCCAAGCAGCTTGATCTGCCAGCGACTTGGGTCGCCCAGCTCTCACTAGTGCCCTTATTAGAATTAGCTCGTGAACAGCAGACGATCACTACCCCAAGCAAGTTTCCACAGATACGCCGTGATATCGCTATTTTGGTCGATGATAATATTAGCTTGCAGACCCTACAAACCACGATACGTAGCGCGGCAGGAACGTTGTTAACTGATTTATGGTTATTCGATGTCTATCAGGGCGATAACGTACCTGCAGGTCAGCGTTCACTAGCGTTTGCACTGGTATGGCAAGATCATAGCCAAACCTTGTCTGATGACACGGTAAAAACAACCACCGATAAAGTGGTTGCTGCTTTGAGCGAGCAGCATGGAGCGCAGTTGCGCGATAGCTAAGCGATACTAACTGATGCTAACTGGTTATTATTAAAGAATTTTATGATAACTAGTCATCAATTTATAAAAAAATCCTTTATAATGATAGGGGTTATAAATCAATTCTTTCTTGCGCAGCTTGCTTTATACCACCGCAAGTTAAAGCAGGCTCTCTTAGCCATATCCTTGGCACAGTGTCTATCAATTGTGTCGCTATATTATTGTATTTGAGAGAGCCTACCGCACCAATCAGGAGTCGCACTGTGAGTACCCTAACAAAATCGGATATGATTGAACATTTAATGGATCATCTCAACCTAAGCCGTCAAGAAGGGCGCTGTCTGGTTGAAAATTTTTTCGATGAGTTATCTGAGAGTTTGATTGACGGTAAAGAGGTTAAACTTTCAGGCTTTGGTAACTTTGAGCTCAAAGATAAAAGCAGTCGCCCAGGCCGTAACCCCAAGACTGGTGAACCTGTGGCCGTATCAGCACGAAGAGTAGTCACTTTCAAAACGGGCCAAAAGTTTCGTCAAAAAGTCGATGAACATCTGTTTGAAGCCTAGTTTAGGCTTATAGCTCAATCGTTTATATCAATTTTGCGTCGCCTGAAAAGCCAATATAAGTTAAATCCATCAAAACTTCTATAAATAACGATTAGTGACATTAATCACTATCTATCATTTGTAGAAGTTTTTTTGTGGATAGTCTTTTAAAATGCCTATTGCACGATAGTTGGTATAACCTTTCACTACGTTATATCAACCGTCTATCGTATATATTTTTTTATGACTCCTCCTTTTCAAAGCTACCACTATATAATTGATATAAATTAAAGCAGCAATGTTTTAGAAGTATTTTGACTTATAAGTAGCATTGAGTTTTATTTAGTCAGTACTTTGTTATAGTAGAGATTAAGTCAATATTAGCGTTGGGTATAGATAATGAAATATAGTGATATTTTTATAAAAAGTGACTTAGGTCGACAAGAAATCAAATCCCATGCTTTAGGTATTTTGCCTCGAGAAGCTAGAACACTGCTGATTATGGTTGATGGTAAGAGAAGCTATCAAAGCTACCTAGATACCTTAGATAACGGTAAAATGTTTGTAGAATTTGGCGGAGTAACACCACTATTTGAGTTACTGTTAGAGTTTGGATGTATTGAGATAATAGGGCAACAACGAACAGACATTGATCAGGCAGCAGATACTCAGACACAGCCTGTACCCGTAGCCAATCCTGAGCCGGTAAAAGAGACGAGCGCGGCTGAATTTGATAGGACCTTTAATAATCCAGAAATGAGCGCTGTGAGCACTTCCTCGTCATCTTTAAATAAAGATGCTAGTTATGAGGCGACCAAATCAGAGCTGGCCGCTCATATCGAACAAAATGCCTTGCCTGAGGAGGCGTGGGGTTATCTGCTCAGCTTAGAGCAGTGTAATGCGCCCTCAGAGCTACTAGTACTAATACAACAAATGCAAAGCTCATCAAACCGTCAATTAACCAATAAGATGGCTGACTTTGCGCAAAAGATAAAGCCCTATACTTAAATTCAATGACCATAACCGCTTAGATGCTTAAGCTCCACACCTTTTATGATAACCACTTGGAGTAACCGATGGAAGCAGCTCAACTATCAGCCGCTGATCAAGCGAAACTGCGTAATGGTGAGCACATCATCTTACGTCTGACTTATATTAGCCGCTATAACACTGACAATGAAAATGGTGAGGTGACTCGTATTCTTACTCAAGCACAAGAAAATAACACGCGAAATGGCATTACCGGCGCTCTGGTCTTTAATCACAATTACTTTTTGCAAAGCATTGAGGGTTCTAGGCCTACTATTAATGCACTCTTACGAAAACTAGTTGAGGATAACCGTCATTACGCGGTACAAATTATTGAATGCTGTGAAGTGGATGAGCGTCGCTGGAATCAGTGGTCAATGAAATATTTGACGCCTACCGAAGAAAACAATTCTCAATCTCTTAGGTTCTCTACTGGTACTGAATTTAACCCTTACTTGATGAGCACCAACCAAATCATGATGCTGATCGACTCGCTATCTACGATGCAAGAGCAGGAAAAACAACGAAAAGAAGTAACTGCTCCTGCACGGAAAAAATCTTGGTTTTCTTTCGGTTAGTCGTAATCAATGTTATTAATAAAAGAGATAAAATATGGCACAGTCACATTCAGATGCACACATTTTAGTAAGTATGACCTACGCTAGCCGTGCAAACCCAGATGTATCTGCTAAAGATTTCAATGAAATACTGCAGCAGGCCAATGTAAATAATGCCGCTAATGGCATCACCGGTATGTTGGTATTCAATAAAGATTATTTTTTGCAAACGATTGAGGGGCCAAGAGCGCAAATAAATCGATTGCTATATAGCCTGATAGCAGATACTCGTCATCATGATCTACAAGTCATTGAGACTAGAGAGATAAGACATCGAGATTGGGCTAAGTGGTCAATGAACTATGCTTCGCCAACAGAAGCCAATGCAGCGATCTATCTAAAATATTCTACTACAGTAGATTTCAACCCTTATTTATTGAGCGCAGAAGCGGCAAGTAATCTGATGCGCGATCTTAGCCAATCTTAAGACGGGCAACGCGCTGCTATTTATATCGCTTTTGAGTCAATTTTGAAATAATAGACACAAAAAAAGAGAGCCTAAGCTCTCTTTTTTACATCTATAACTTTTAATTTAAGTCATAAATCTTATTCTTCAACAACAACAACTTCGTCAGCAGCATCTACAGCAGCAGTATCAGTTTCGCTAGCAACGTCCATACTAGTAGTTGTACCGTCGACAGGAACTTCAGCGTCCATCTCGTCAGTAGCAGTAGCAGCTTGTGCTTCAGCAATGTCAGCTTCAGCGTCAGTTACAGCAGCTTCAGCGTCAGCAGAAACAACTTCGCCTTCAGCACCAGCTTCATTTAGCTCTTCTTGAGCATCTTGCACTTCTTCTTGTGCGTCAGATAAATCTTCAGCAGCGTTTTCAGTGCTGCTATCGCAAGCAGTCAAGCCAAAAGTTGCAGTCATGATACCGGCTAATGCAAGTAATTTAACGTTCATAAGGTTTTCTCCAGAAAATGAAATAGTATGATAGCTATAATAAAAGGTTGAATACGATGGACACTTAACGCTAGATACTCATAGGTATCTTTATATTTAAGTATCTTAATATTCAACCATCAATGGTTACAGCTACTCAGCTTCCACGCATTCTATACTCTTTTTTTGAGAATGAAAAGACTTTATGTGATTAATAAGCAATAAAAATGTAAACAATATTTACAAACCCTAGCCTGGTCCTTTTTTTCGTATAAAGTAATGGAAATGACTCCGTCAATACTTTTAATCAAAGGCAAAACTGTACTAAAGCTCGCTTTCAGATAGTTTCAAGATAGTTTTTTAAGCTTCACTAAGTTTTAATATCACACTCATAAATGAATGCAGCTATCGATACAAAATACAATAAATAACGTAAGTTTAATCTAACTTTGTATTGTCTGTGCCGATAAAGATTGTACTATTAAAGAAAAATGGTTGCCGTTTAAAGGTTTGAGTTTTTGTTGAGGTTTTGTAGTTCGCAAAATAGGTTGAACTTTAGGTTGCTGGTTAGTTTTAGAATAAATAAATATTTTATAGAGGATAGCAGTTATGAAATGGAGAGGTAGAAGAGGCAGTACCAACGTACGTACTAGCAGCGGCGGTGGTAAAATGATAGGCGGCGGTATTGGTGGTATTATTATTGCTGGTATTTTATGGCTAGTATTTGGAGTCAATCCTATGACTGCGCTACAAACGGGGCAAGTTGTAACTGGCGGCGGAGGCAGTTCTGCAACTGAAGTAGCGACTAGTGACGATCGTGATACCCAATTCGTGCAAGTAGTGTTAGCCGATACTGAAGAGGTTTGGGGACAGATTTTTAATGAAGGCGGAAAAACCTATCAAGAGCCGTCATTAGTGTTATTCAATGGTCAAGTGAGCTCAGCTTGTGGGAGCGCGACCGCAGCGACTGGGCCTTTTTATTGCCCAGGAGATCAGACGATTTATCTTGATACTACTTTTTTCCAGGAGATGCGTCAAAACTTAGGTATTAGTGGCGATCAGCAAGGCTCTGGTGAGCAAGAAAACCAAGGTAAGGCAGGTGACTTTGCTCAAGCTTATGTTATTTCTCACGAAGTAGGCCATCATGTGCAGACGCTATTGGGTATCAGTCAGCAGGTCAATCAAGCTCGTCAGCAAGTGACACAAGCACAAGGGAATCATTTGTCCGTATTGCAAGAGCTACAAGCTGATTGTTTCGCAGGGGTATGGGCTAACCGTAATCAACAACGAGTACAGTTCCTAGAGCCAGGAGATATCAATGAGGCGATTAACGCCGCCGGACAAATAGGCGATGATCGTCTAGCACAAGCTAGTGGCCGCGCTGCAACGCCAGATAGCTTCACCCATGGTACTAGTCAGCAGCGAGTGGATTGGTTCACGCGTGGCCTTGAGAGCGGTAATGTGCAAGCTTGCGATACTTTTAGCGGGGCTTTATAACGGATAATATTTAGCAGTGCTTTATAAGGAGAGGCGCTGCCAGTGATTGTTGATCATGAGCAATAAAAAAACCTACCCTTTACAAGGTAGGCTTTTTTGTTCAAGCTGTCTGGTCATTTATAAATGACAGAAGCTGAGTTATCTTCTGCTGTTTTCAAGAATATAAGCACCTGCGCCACCAATTGCAGCACCACCAAGTGCGCCGCGAGCGATGTCTTTACTATCGCCGCCACTTCTAATAAGTGCACCAGCCGCTGCGCCAGCAGCTGTGCCTTTAGCAGTGTTGCTTAGGCCACTGTTATAACCAGTAGAGTTACAACCCGTCATAATTAATGCTGAACTTGTAATCGCAGTCATGGCAAAAGTTTTAGCAAATTTCATATCATCACCTATTAAATTGTAAAATTGATCACTATTTTTTGTCACTGATAACTAGTCATTGCTAGCTATTTATTATCGATAAAAACGCTTATTCGAACTGTCACTACTTATCATTGTTATGGTATACGAATGATAAGGTAGATAGCTATCAAAATAGCAATTATCAATAAAGATCAGTACAGAAAAATACACTTGTGCTACAGCTCATAATAACTACATTATAGGATTTAGTCGTATCGAATACGCTATTCTTTACAGCTGAGGTGTAAGCGATGTGTCTATACTGTTTCCTTAGTAGGACTTTGACTAAAGTCACTTGTCAGACACGCTATAGTAAGCTAACTGTTTTAGTTAGGATGTTTCTACTTGTTATCAGTTAGTACTATTCGACTTGAGTAAATATAGGAGCTTAAATTAGAAAAGACCACTATAAAGTGGTCTTTTTAAAATAAAAAGTTAATTCTAGTTGACCTTAGATTTACGATTCATTTGTTCAAAGAACTCATCATTGGTTTTCGCCTCTTTAAGGCGATCGAGTAAGAACTCCGTCGCTTGTACGCCATCCATCGGCTGCAGTAACTTACGTAAAATCCAAACTTTGCGTAATTTATCTTCATTGAGCAAACGTTCTTCGCGGCGCGTGCCAGATTTTTTGATATTAATAGCTGGAAAGACGCGCTTTTCGGCCAAATCACGCTCAAGGGTGATCTCTTGGTTGCCGGTACCTTTGAATTCCTCAAAGATAACGCTGTCCATCTTACTACCCGTATCGATAAGGGCACTCGCGATAATGGTTAAACTGCCGCCTTCTTCTACATTACGCGCCGCGCCAAAAAAGCGTTTTGGACGCTCAAGTGCATTGGCATCGAGACCACCGGTCAAAACTTTACCAGATGATGGCATTACCGTGTTATAAGCACGAGCAAGGCGGGTGATAGAGTCTAGCAAAATAACCACATCTTGCTTGTGCTCGACGAGACGTTTGGCTTTTTCGATGACCATGTCCGCCACTTGTACGTGACGCTGCGGCGGCTCATCAAAGGTAGAGGCGACCACTTCACCGCGTACGGTACGCTCCATCTCAGTCACTTCCTCAGGACGCTCATCGATCAATAGTACAATCAAATAGCATTCAGGGTTGTTACGCGTGATCGATTGAGCAATGGTCTGCAGCAGCATCGTTTTACCGGCTTTTGGCGGTGCGACGATAATGGAGCGCTGACCTTTACCAATAGGAGCGATCAGATCGATAATACGACCGGTCAGATCTTCAGTAGTACCGTTACCTAATTCTAATTTTAACTGTTCGGTAGGAAAGAGCGGTGTTAAGTTCTCAAAAATGAGCTTATGACGTGAGCGATCTGGGGTATCAAAGTTAATCTCCCCGACTTTTAGCAAGGCAAAATAGCGCTCAGAGTCCTTTGGCGGGCGAATAGTTCCCGCTATGCTATCGCCTGTCTTGAGACTAAAGCGGCGGATTTGGCTAGGGCTGACATAAATATCATCAGGACCGGCCAAATAAGAGCCTTCGGAGGAGCGCAAAAAGCCAAAACCATCCGGGAGGACTTCTAACACTCCGTCGCCATAGATAGCTTCGCCATTGCGAGCATGAGTCTTTAAGATGGCAAAAATGATGTCTTGCTTACGGCTACGCGCCATATTATCAAGCCCCATTTCTTTAGCGATAGCCAAGAGCTCAGAGATTGATTTTTTCTTTAATTCAGTTAAATTCATAGGAAAGTCATTAGCAGGTTATCAGGCGAGAGAGGTCATAAGCAGCACAACCCACGACATTGATTCAAACAATATTAGGGAGAGGGTGTGCAAAGCGTTGGGTTTATGTTGCCTTGAATTTTTATATCAGCTCAGCGCCAATTGTAGGATGTTACAACAGGAACGCTCAGAATAAATATAAAGAAGGTGACATAAGAGTCTTCGATAAGAGCTCAGTATCAGTAATTGTATTTGGTAATAGTGCTTAATAATGATAGTTGTGTTTTGTAGTTACAAACACGAGGAGACTTGCGACAAGACGCTTATGAAAAACGGTTGTATTACTCTTGTCAGCAGACTATACGGTTATAGGTAGGGCGTTGTCAATTATTTTTGCTAAAAAAAGTCGTTAATTGATTTATTTGTGCAAAAAGTCAGCAAAAAGCCACTATCTGCTACAGATAATGGCTTTTTGAAATAGATAACCGGTTATCAACTGATTACCGTAGTGCTATTTTCGTTTAAATTATAAATGCTTATCAAGTACTTTAGCCAATTCTGCTTTTGGCTGTAGACCCATAACGGAATCTACTTTTTCGCCATCTTTGAAGACAAATAGCGTTGGAATGTTACGAATACCGAAACGGCTAGCGGCTTGTGGGTTATTATCGACATCAACTTTGACGATTTTGACTTTACCTTCATAATCGGTTGCCAAATCTTCTAAGATAGGCGCGATAGATTTACAAGGACCACACCAAGTTGCCCAAAAATCTACTAACACTAGCGTGTCAGCTTGTAGTACATCTTTATCAAAGTCGGTATCGGTAGTGTTGACGATTAAATCTGACATAATATGTCTCTCTTTTTTATTAAGTTTAAACTTTTATTCTTAGGTAAAATATAACCTTGTGATTAAACTTATCAAGGCTATATGGAAGCTAGTAGTACTATTATTAATTAAAGGTTATTACTAACGTGAATACCCATGAATGAATAATGATATAGTAACATATCTGCTAAACCTTAATAGCGTTTGCCTCGTTAAAATGCTTAACAATTAATATTAGTACAATCAATCGAAACATAAAACAACAGCGCAGAATTCATCAAAGAATTTAACTACAGCAGCATTATTATCTACTGTTTTGTAGTTATTACTCTCTACCACTACTGTATAAATAAGCTCTTTTATGCTCTTTACTGAAGAAGAAACTGCCGCTCTTAACGAGCGAGAACAAACTTACCCGCTAGCGTTTTTTCAGGATTTCGCTAAAACGATAACCGTTTTTGAGGACGACGATATTTGGGTGGTTGATAAGCCTGCAGGGCTATTAAGCGTCGATGGTAAGACCTTAAAGGTAAGCTTGCTTGCTAGGCTTGAAAAGGTCAATCCAAACGTTAAGCTCATTCATCGCCTCGATATGGATACTTCGGGGCTATTGATATTTGCCAAAAATGCTGCGGCGCAGACGCATATCAGTAAGCAGTTTATCGAGCGTCTGCCGCAAAAGTTGTATCAGGCTCGCGTGTTTGGGCAGTGGCAACAGATAGGAGCAACAGGCAAGATATCTGCACCAGTGCGCTACGAGCCGACGCTCAAACCGCGTCATATCGTTGATCCGGACTGGCCAAAGCAGGCTTTGACTCATTATGAAGTGCTCGCGCACGAATGCCTTGATACTCAATCCGTCGATGCTCAACCTATCAATGCGCCTAGCGTCAATACGCGAGCAGCTCAGCCGCCGCAAATGGTGACTCGCGTCGCCCTAAAACCTATCACTGGCCGCAGTCATCAGCTACGAGTACACATGGTGCATATGGGTCATGTGATTATCGGTGACCCTATTTACGCTGAAGGATCGGCGCTGACGATCGCGCCGCGTCTTAACTTACATGCTCAGCAATTGCGCTTGAAACATCCGGTGCTGGAAGCTTGGATGGACTGGGAAAGTCCCACGCCTTTTTAATAAAGGTTAGTATACATAAGGAAAGTGATTATGATCGATATAACGACAACTAAAAAAGCGATAAAAAATACCATCAAAAACCGCTTAGCGGGCCATGAGGCCTCATCAGCTCCATCTCCAGCCTATCAGGCTAATAGTGCTAAGCCGGTAGATTGTAAGATGCTCATTATCGGAGCAGGGGTCGCGGGTATCGGCATGGCGAGCCGCTTGCAGCAGTTCGATAATAAAAAAATATTTGGTCAAAATATCGGTAAAAATACTGATTCGAGTGCTGCTAACACTAATGCTACTGAGCGCTTTATTCTTTTAGAAAAAAGGGCAGATTTAGGAGGGACTTGGGATTTATTTAACTACCCTGGGATCCGCTCCGACTCTGATGCATTGACCTTTGGTTATAGTTTTCGGCCTTGGCTCGATAGTCGTATGCTCGCAAGTGGCGCTGATATTAAGGACTACATTAGTAAGACGGCTCATGAGTTTAAGATCGTGCCGCATATTCGCTACCGTCATGAAGTAGAGCAGCTATCTTGGTCAAGCGAGACCAAACACTGGACTGCCACTGTTATCAATCACGCTAGTGGAGAGTGCATAACCTTAACAGCTCATTTCGTGGTAGGGGCCACAGGCTATTATAACTTTGAACAAGGGTATAAGCCTGATTACGTAGGTGAAGCGGATTTTGCGGGGCTTATCGTGCATCCACAAAAGTGGCAAGACGTGGATTATCATAATAAAAAAATCGTCCTTATCGGTAGCGGCGCCACAGCGGTGACCTTGTTACCGGCCCTTGTAGACGCCAGCGGTGAGCAGACGGCAAGTCATGTCACTATGCTACAGCGCTCGCCTTCATATATTGCTAGTGTGCCGGCAGATGATTACGCGATGGAGACGTTATCGGGTAAATTCTCGCCCTTATCCAAACAGCAAGCCTATAAGCTCGTGCGCGCGCGCAATGTGTTAGTACAGCAAGCGACTTATCGCGCCTCTGTTTATGCGCCAAAGCTTATGAAAGCCTTAATGAGCTATGGTGTCAAAAAAGAGCTTAAAGGCAGTGATGTCAATCTTGAGCATTTCTCTCCTGATTATAATCCGTGGGATCAGCGGGTGTGTGCCGTACCTGATAGTGATTTTTTTACAGCGCTACAAAGCGGACGCGCAGCAATCGCGACTGATGAGATAGATAGATTTACCGAAACTGGTATTCTTCTAAAGTCGGGGGAGCATCTTGACGCTGATATTGTCATCTCAGCGACTGGTCTTAACTTACAGGTGCTTGGCGGCGCTAAAGTGACTATCGATGGAAAGGATGTCGATATCGGTCAGCGCATGACCTATAAAGCGGTAATGTTAGAGGAAGTGCCTAATATGGCGGTGCTATTTGGCTACACCAATGCTTCATGGACGCTAAAGATAGATATCGCCTGTCAGTATGTCCTACGCCTGATCAGCTACATGAATAAGCATCATTATCGGGTCGCTATGGCAACCGCGCAAGCCGATGGTGAAAACGTACAAATGCAAGAAGATACGGTGTTAGGCTCGTTGTCCGCAGGGTATGTCGCGCGCGCAAGTAAAGTGCTACCAAAGCAAGGCGATCGCTATCCATGGCAGGTGATAAATAACTATCTTCTCGATCGCATTATGCTCAAATATCGCAAAATCGATGATAAATGGCTTCACTTTACGCGTTAAATGTTTAAACCTTACCTCTTTCTATCAATAAACTCGCTGACTTGCTTGCTAAGTATCTGCCACAGCGTGAGCTGCGCGCTGTCGCTACCCCACGCATTATGCGGACTAAAGATAACGCGCGGATGATCTTTTAGGCTAAGTAGCGGGTCGTCCTCAGTGATAGGCTCTGCCTCAAACACATCGCTTGCATAGCCCAATATTTGCTCATCATTAACGGCATTGGTTAGCGCTTGGCTGTCGACGATGCCGCCGCGAGCGACGTTGACTATCAAGGGCTGCTTTTGCATTTTTGCCAAAGTGTCTTTATTAACTAAGTGTTTGGTGTCCTCGTTTAAGGGACAGTGCAAGCTAATGACGTCAGAGCAGGCTAGCACCTCGTCAAAGGCAGTGTAATCCTCATTACGCGGCGCTTGACCTTGATGCTCCGCCCACAGTACGGTCATGCCATAAGCGCGGGCAATCTCGGTCACTCGTTTACCGATAGTGCCAGCACCGATAATGCCTAACGTTTTTTCTTCCAAATCTATTAGCGGCACATCTAATAGACAAAAGCTGCCGTCGTTATACCAAGAGCCATCGATGACCTTTTGATGATAATGGATAGCGGCGCGCATCGCCATAGTCATCAGCATAAAGGTGTGCTCGGGCACGCTTTTGACCGCGTAGCCTGCAACGTTGTATAGCGTCACATCGTGCTTATCGCAAGCCTCTTTATCAACGTTATTCATACCAGTAGCCGTCAGTTGAATCAGCTTTAGCTTGGGCAAGCTACCAATGACCTCACCGCTAATCTTAATCTTATTGGTAAAGATAATGTCCGCATCTTGGCAGCGCTCGACTATAGCTTGAGTATCCTCTTGGCTGTCGCTGTAGACCACATAATCTGTCACTCCTGCTGGCGCTGGCAAGTCTAAATTCTGAGAAAATGTGCCTCTATCCAAAAATACCGCTTTCATACTGCCTCCTTACTTATTCTTTTTATGACGACTTGAGCTGTCATTTGATTATTCATTGTAGTTATCGATAAAGGTATTGATTTGCTGTTGGACAATGTCCCATAACTTATGATGAGCGTTTTTGCTACCTGAAGCCACGTGCGGGCTAAAGATAATCCGTGGATGCTGCTGCTCTGCCAGTTTAAGTAAAGGATCGTCTGCGGCGATTGGCTCTTTCTCAAAAACATCGGTGGCATAACCGAATACTTGCTGATCCTCTATCGCCTTCGCCATAGCCTTAGAGTCGACGACCGCGCCTCGTGCTACATTGACGACTAGCGGTTGCTTGCTCATTTTGGCTAAGGTATCGGCGTTAATTAGATGCTTAGTCTCTGGCGTGAGCGGGCAGTGCAAGCTGATAATATCGGCAGCAGCAAGCACAGTCTCAAAGTCAGTATAATCATCGCTGCGCGGCGCTTTGCCTTGGTGCTCTGCCCAGAGTACGGTCATACCAAAGGCTTTTGCGAGTTCGCTCACTCGCTTACCAATGGTCCCTACGCCAATGATACCTAAGGTTTGACCCTCGACATCGATCATCGGCGCTTGATTGATCTGTGAGCTGCGATCTTTACGCCAACTACCATCGACGACTTTTTGGTGATAATGAATGCCAGCACGCAGTGCATTTAACATCAGCATAAAGGTATGCTCAGGGACGCTTTTAACCGCGAAAGCTGAAGCGTTATATAGCTCAACTTTATTTTCCCTGCAGGCCTCTTGGTCTATGGTGTTCATGCCGCTTGAGCTTAGCTGTATGAGTTTAAGCTTAGGTAACGCTTCAATGACTTCACGTTCGATCCTAAGCGTACCGCAGATTATGATGTCGGCATCTTGGCAGCGCTCAATGATCACTTTATTGTCTTGCGGGGTTTTGTCAAAGGTCACGTATTCGCTTACCTTTGTAGGCTTCGGTAGCTCAAGACCTTCTAGAAATCTAGCTTCGTCGAGTAATACCGCTTTCATAGGTAATCCTTTTTAGTTTTAGTTATGAGTAATAGTTATTTTATAAGCCTCTAATGTAGCATGCTGCAGCAAAAAGCAAAACTGACCCACTAAAGCGAAGTCTTTAGCGAGCAGAATGCAAATCCTAAAATAACGGCTGAGCGATAAGCTCTTGAAAAACACAATTAGCGCAACCATCTAACCGCTAACGCTATATAATAGTGCGACTTTGCAGCGACGTTGCTTGTTGTTAATTATCTATAGCTGTGACTACTTCCATCTTCTATTTTTATCATTTAAGTACAAAAAGATACCGCCCTATGACTATTTCTGCCGCCTCATTACTCAGTAGCGAATTCGCTGTTGGTCAACGTTATTTATCCGATACCGAGTCTGAGCTTGGTTTAGGTGTAGTGATCGACGTCGATGATCGCTGCGTGCACATCTTGTTTCCGCAAAGCGAAGAGACGCGTGTCTATGCTAAAAACTCAGCGCCGCTCTCGCGCGTAGTTTTCAAAGTCGGCGATAGCATCGCTGATCAACAAGGTCACAGCTATACGGTCACCGGCGTCGATGAGGTCATGGGCGTACTCAAGTACAGCGTCGAAGATGATGATAAAGGGGTGGAAGTTAAACCGATTATGGAGACGCGTTTGGCGGCGAATATTACGCTTGCCAAGCCCCTTGAGCGTTTGCTAGCCGGCCGTATTGAGCGTAGTGACTGGTATGATTTGCGTCAAGATATTTTGCGTATGCAGTCAGCATTAGCCGGTCATCCGCTCAAAGGTCTCATGGGCGCGCGCGTCGATATTATTGAGCACCAGCTCTATATCGCGCATGAAGTCGGCAAGCGTATCGCGCCGAGAGTATTACTCGCTGATGAAGTAGGTCTGGGCAAAACGATTGAAGCCGGTCTTATTATTCATCAGCAGCTACTTACCGGTAAGGCTGAGCGCGTATTGATACTCGTGCCTGATAGTCTGCAGTATCAATGGATGATTGAGCTGCGCCGTCGCTTTAATCTTAACTTTGCGCTATTTGACTTGGTACGTACGGCGGCGATAAAAGAGCACGATCCAGAACAAAACGTCTTTGCCACTGAGCAATGTATCATCGCTGGCATGGACTTATTGCTTGATCATGACGATCTTTACGAGCAAGCGATAGAGGCAGGCTTTGATTTACTTGTCGTCGATGAGGCGCATCACTTGCATTGGGACGCGTCGCAAGGCGGTAATGATAAATATGAGCTAGTCGCTGACTTTGCCAACGAGACCCCAGGGGTGATGCTACTGACTGCCACTCCGGAGCAATTGGGCGCTCAAAGTCATTTTGCACGTCTGCGTCTGCTTGATCCCAATCGCTTTGATGATTTAGATGCGTTTATCGAAGGTCAGGATGCCTTTGCCGAAACGGCGGCGGTCGCCAATATCTTAATAGAAGATAAGCCTCTGAGCACGGCGCAAATTACAGCTTTAAGCCATTTACTTGATATCAGCACCGATGAGCTAGCAAACATTAATGAAGATGAGAAGCTGCGTAATTATGCGCTAAATGAGTTGCTAGATCGTCACGGTACTGGGCGCGTTCTATTCCGCAATACCCGTGAAAGTGTCAAAGGCTTCTACGGGCGTAGTAGTCAGCCGCATCCATTGCCGCTACCAGAAGCTTGGGTAGACAGCTATCAGACTACGGGTAAACTGCGCGAGCAGCTATGGGGTGAGGAAAATCAGCCTGATGGCGGCTGGCTAGAAGACGACCCACGCGTGCCTTGGCTGATCGATATCTTAAAAGGCGAGCTTAAGCAAGAAAAAGTATTACTCATTGCGCGAAGTGGCGCGACGGTTGAGAGCTTAGAGGCGGTACTGCGTTTGCATGCCGGTATTAAGACCGCTATCTTTACTGAGCAGATGACGCTGCTTGAGCGTGACCAAGCCGCCGCCTTTTTTGCCGATAGAGAAGGGGCGCAAATACTACTGTGTTCAGAAATTGGCTCAGAAGGCCGCAACTTCCAGTTTGCAAGCCAGCTCATTCTTTGGGACTTGCCTGCTAATCCGGATACCTTAGAGCAGCGCATTGGCCGCTTGGACCGTATTGGTCAGACGCAGCAGATTACGCTGCATGTGCCTTATGTTGAGAGCACCGCGCAAGAGCGTCTCTATCACTGGTACAACAGCGCGCTCAATATGTTTAACCAGATATCGCCAACGGCACAAAGTGTGCAAGAAGAATATATTCAGACCTTGAAGCCCTTGTTAGAGGGGCTAGAAGGCGCGGATACGTTTGATAATCAGCAAGCGCTACAAGACGTTATCGCTGAAGCGAAGCAGACGCGTCTAGGGTTAGAGGCTCAGCTACAAGCGGGCCGCGACCGTCTGCTTGAGTATAACTCTTGCCGTCCGCGTGTAGCTTCGCGTATCAAAGACGCAATGGTAGATTTTGATAGTCACAATCTACTACCGCAGTTCGTTGAGCGTTTTTTAGCGTCCGCTAATATCGATCATAGCGTACAGCGCGATGGCTCTTGGGTGATTACGCCGATTGATAGCACAGAGATCAATGAGTATATGGAGAGCTTGCCGCTCGGTGAGGACGGCATGAGCTTAACCTTCGAGCGCGAGCTGGCTTTGCAGCGCGAAGAGATTGATTTTATCACTCATGAGCATCCTTTGATGCGCGCCATCTATGAGCTGGCCAGTACGAGCACCTTTGGTAACACCACCGTCGGTATGTTAAAGAGCGCCGCGATGCCGCAAGGTACAGTACTGCTTGAAATTAACTTTCGGGTAGAAACTATTGCGCCAAAAGTGCTGAATCTTCCTGCGACCTTGCCAACACAAAGCATTCGCGTGTTTATGAGTGAACAGGGTAGCGATTTGTCGAGCCGTATCAGCTCGGAGATGATTATGCCGCATATCGAGCGCTTAGATAATAATCGAGCGCGGCAAGTGATCAAGGCGCGTGGTGATATTATTGAGCAGCGCTATCATGAAGCTGAAGCCATTGCCCGTAGTCAGCTGTCTGAGGTAGGAGCGCAGGCCAATGCTCGCTTTACTCAGCAGTGGTCCCGTGAGATCAAGCGTCTCAAGCACTTACAAACCATCAATCCGAATGTGCGTGACAGCGAGATTGAGCGCTTAGAGCAGCTGCAAGCGCAAGGCGAGCAAGCACTGACAAACCTGCTTTTAGTGCCAGACTCTATCCGGATTTTGGTGGCGGTAAAGCCCTAGTTTAAGTTGGCATTGGTATAAAAAGAGGTGCTCATTAGCGCCTCTTTTTTATGTTAGGATTTAGCCTAAAATAGAATAAATCTTAGTCTGAACAGTCATCATAATAGCCGCTGAGTCGTATGACATCACTGGTCAAAAATGTCGATATTGGTTACTATGTTTAACTTTCATTAAACTCTCTAAAGTGATCATTTTTACTAACAAGTATTGTCATCTAAAGCGAAAATGTTTGTTAGTAGAAATATTAGAATAAGGAAAATAAGCGTCATGTCTGATGTGTTTGATAACTCGCAACTTATCGACGAGCTGTTAGCGACAGTCGCATTGACTGAGCTCAGTCCGGATGTTTTTGAAGGGGCTAGCCATGATTATGTTGGTTCGCGTATCTTCGGCGGGCAAGTGCTTGCGCAAGCGATAATGGCGGCGTCTCACACTTTAAATGAGGACAAGCCTTGCCACTCTCTGCACGGGTATTTTTTACGTGGCGGCGATATCAAGCAGCCTGTCATCTACCAAGTGCGCCGCTTGCGAGACGGTCGTAGTCTGTCAGCACGCGAAGTGACAGCTATTCAATACAAGCAAGTAAAAGGAAAACAGCCTGTTGAGCAAGTGATCTTTTCGATGATAGCGTCGTTCTCACCTGCCGAGGAAGGGCTTGAGTATCAAGAGAGTATGCCGGTGTACCCGCCGCCAGAAGATCTGCCCTCAGAACAAGAGCTAAAAGATGAGCACGTGGGCAAAGTACCAGACGCGCTCAAAGCGCGGTTTATGCGTCGTCGCCATGTAGAGATCAAGCCTGTTAAACCGCGTGATCCGATCAACCCAACCCCTATGAAACCTAAGCAAGCCAACTGGCTACGTATTCGCGAGCTTGGCAATCAGCCTGTGGCTATTCAGCAAGCGCTACTCGCGTTTTCGTCGGACTTTTATTTAGTAGGTACTGGGCTAATGTCGCATGGTGTCAGCTTTATGACCAGTGGCCTGCAAGCAGCGAGTATCGATCATTCGATGCATTTTCATCGCCCGTTCGATCTCAACGACTGGCTACTCTATGATATGTGGAGCGACACCACTTCTAGCTCAAAAGGCCTCAATCATGGCCAGTTTTGGCAAGATGGCAATCTCGTCGCCACTGTGCAGCAAGAGGGCCTCATGCGCTTGCGTGTGCCAAAGTCTTAGTTTGCTGATTGTTTTAGTTTAATAATTATAATATTGAAGAGCGCTTCCTTATCAGTTCTAAACTTCGATAATCTTCATCATTGCGCGCGGTAGTCCGAGACTATCACGCGCTTTTTGCTTACTATGCCACTTAAAAGCAATCTCTGCTGCTGATAGTTTTTGGTTCAGCTCTGCAATCCTCGCATCATCAATAACCAATTTTTGCGGCTGCAAATACCAATGGAAATGGGTCAATGAATGCTTAATCGGCGCGTCATCAAGTAAGGTATTACTCACAGACTCAGCGACCAGTGTATTCTCTGTTAGCCATTCATTGATAATCTGCTCAGCGGTAGTGAATTCTGCTTCATAGACTATTTCATTACTACTCACTTGCAGTTTCTTTGATTGTTCTTCTAAAGTCTTAGCTACTTTATTAGCTGTCACCTTTTCTACAAACTCTAAGGGCAAACTCCACAGTCCGCCCCAAATGCCATTATCAGGACGCTGTAGCCAAAGAATCTCGCCTTGCGTATTTTCGATAATAAGCGCATTGCTAAACTTGCTCGGTTTGGGCTGTTTTTTTGCTTTGACTGGATAATCAGTCTCGCGCCCCTCAGCGTGTGCTATACAATCGTCTTTTAGCGGGCATAGCGAACAATTAGGGCTACGGCGCACGCATAAAGTGGCACCCATATCCATCATCGCTTGCGCGAATAGCCCTGAATTCTCGATAGGCGTCAAGCGCTCCGCCAATGCCCATAGCTGTTTGGTCGTCGCAGACTTAGTAATATCACCATCAATCGCCGCCCAGCGTGTCAATACGCGTTTGACATTGCCATCGCAAATGACACCGTATTTGTGTAGCCCCATTGCCATAATCGCGCCTGCGGTTGATGGCCCAACGCCTGAAATCGCCTCCCAGCCTGCTAGAGTTTGCGGATAGTCGCCCGTCTCGTTTATGACATCGACCGATTGCTTCGCGCCTTTATGCAGATTTCGCGCTCGCGCATAATAGCCCATACCTGCCCAGTGCTCAGCGATGGTATCCCATTCCGCCGCTGCTAAATCCTGCACCGTCGGGAACGAGTCCATAAAGCGCGCAAAGTAGGGCAGTACGGTTTTGACTTGCGTTTGTTGTAGCATGACCTCTGATAGCCAAACGATATAAGGGTTGGGCGTGTCAGTTTGGTGTTGTTGCCATGGCAAGTCGTGGCGACCGTTCGTTTCGAACCAGTGGAGTAGGCGCCGGGCGAAGGAGTTTAGGGATTGGGTAGAGTGAGTAAAGGTGTCTTCTAGTGTTTCGTTATTTGAGCTAAAGTTTTTTTGGGTCATAGAGTTGGTCTTGGCAGCTAGGGTGCGCCTCGCGCACCGATAAGAATATTTTGCTGATATTTGCGGGCGTTTAACTATTCTTATATGAGGCTCATACACATAATGTAAAGGTAACTAATTAACGATAAACGTTGTCTAGATTTTCACCCGCTTCATTTTTCCATTCAATCCAACCATTAGTAGAACGTCCTGAGACTAATGAACTGGCTCCACTGGGAGTTTTGAAAAGCTGGTTTTCAGTTAACTTGTAACTCTTATTATCTACTGCTATTAGCTTGCCAGTATTTAATAAATTCTCTTTTAGTTTAACTATAAATGGTGGAGCTGACATAGCTTGTGCTTGTCGTACTAACGATCCTGCTAATATGACAAAGCCATCATCGTCATAATAACCTTTGGCATCACCATCTTTCGCCTTATAGTAAAACAGTGTTGGCTGTGAATCAGCGATAGGCAAGGCATCAGCAGTACTGATTGAAGAAACAGCAACGTCACCCGAAGACTGATTCTTAATGTTGTTATTTTCTTTAATATTTAAAGACTCAAAAACGGGTTGCCCTAAAGTCGATAATAAAACATCGAGAGTGTAAAAAAGCTCTTCACAATCTGCTTTTAAAGGGTCAGGAGTATGTGGCTTATTACCAGTATTGCCGTTTTTTATCTCATAACGTCCAACTTGCGTAGCAGTCGCTATAGCTTTATGTTCCATATATAACGCATGAGTTTGCGTCATTGAATTATTGGTTGAAAGCATAACAAAGGCACGCGTCCAAAAATCTTTATCATCATGCTGGTTTAACCGTCTTTTGAGATCACCAGTCTGCCCGATGTAAAGTAAAGGCTTATCAGCAGTTTCTGTTTCACCAATTAAAAAGTACAATCCCACTTGATTGGCATCGGGCATCGCAAAAAAATCATCGATATGAATACGTGGAATCTCAATCAAACGAACCGTACGCGTCGTCATTTCGGCCAAACGTAATCCGCGCGGATTACCTTTAGGTAGATATATTTGGATGGTTTTAGCAGAAGGAATCATAGTCGCCTAATTGGTTTAAAAATTTTAGAATTATAGAGCGAAACCCTACTTCCGATTCTTCCGCGCCCGCTTTTTACGCAGTCTTTTTTCTTCAAGTTTCGCTTCTTTTTTCGCTTCGGCTTCTAGCCTTTGCTGAGCGACCACTTCTTCTTCCGCTGCCATCATCTCAGGCGTCTCAAGCGTGATACGACCGAGCGTGCCGCTGCGTAGCTCATTAATTAGAATCTCTGACATGCGATAAGTATCGACGATACCGCCTTTTTTCAGTAATCCTCGATTGCGTCCAGCAACTTCAAAAAACTCCCAATCGGTTTGCGGTAGATCTTCAATTTTATAGCGCTCTTTAAGTAGCTCGGGATAATCTTTGATTAAATACTCAGCGGTGTAGCCCGCCACATCAGCGAAGTCAAAGGCAGTATCACGAATGCCGCCAGTCGCTGCCAAACGATAGCCTGAATGCTCGTTCTCGACTTTTGGCCAAAGCATGCCGGGTGTGTCATAGAGCATGATGCCGCCATCTAGTTTGATCAGTTGCTGCGATTTGGTGACTGCAGGTTCGTTCCCAGTCTTAGCGACTGAGCGACCGGCTAAGGTATTAATCAAAGTGGATTTACCGACATTAGGAATACCCATAATCATCGCTTTAATCTGCCGGCCGGATTCTGCTTTATTCGGCATGATTCTTTTGCACAGCTCAATGATTTTATGCACGTCATCGGCTTTATTATCATCGAAGGCAATGGCTTTGACACCGTTTTGTGCTTCTAGATGATTGAGCCATATTTGCGTGCGCGCGGGATCAGCGAGATCGGCTTTATTGAGGATTTTAATCACTGGCTTTTGCCCACGCAGAGCAGCGACCATAGGATTTTCGCTACTATAAGGAATACGCGCATCGATAACTTCGATGACGATATCCATCTCTGGCATGATTTCTTTGACTTCGTTGCGGGCTTTATTCATATGCCCAGGGAACCACTGAATCGTCTCTTTAACCATTGTTTTACTGCCTTTTTTATAGTTACCTTATTTTATAAAGGGTACTGCTGATATGTAAGAAGGATTAGCAGCATTTTACTACAGAAGCTACTGCGTCTCCGCATCTTTCTCAATCACTTCAGGTGGTAGTGGTGCAAGATAACCGATGAGCAGTATTAAGCTGCCCGCCACCAAAAATGACAGCACCCGCCAAATCGCTTCGGTCTGCGAGAGATCGACTAACACCAGTTTCAGCACCACCACGCCCAATAGGCCGATACCCATGAACCAAGGCGTGCGTTTTGATTGACGGCTAGCAACGATCGTCGCGATGAGCGCAATCAGTGTCCAAAGAATGGTCAAGCCTGTCTGTACTTGCTCGCTATCCCAAGCGCCCAAAGGAGTATTGTGCCAAAGCGGTGTACCGATAAAAGCATGCAGCGATCTAATGAGCATACTAGAGATGACCCAAAAGCTAACCAAACCTAAGATAATGAGTATAGGCTTCGGATTCAATACTTTTTTATTGATATCCTTGCCTTGTAAAGCAGAAGTGTTTTGAGGATCTTTATAACTGAGGTAAACCGTACTTAGCCCATATATCACCACTAACCATAAGCTGATATCGTATAAATTCATCAATGGAAAATAGGGCAAACCCCAAATCACACCATCATAGGACCAGTTAGTAACGACGACCCAAAGTAGGGTAATAGGCACAAATACTTTCGCGCAGTCAATTAAGGCTTGTTGCCAATCAAACCAAAGGGCTAAGCCTAAGTTTTTTTGAGAGTCTGTAGGATTAGTTGTCGGAGACTTATCATGACGATAGCTGAAATATAATCCTCCTAGCATCAAGGCTACTGGTATTAAAACAGCCATTATTCCTTGCGAAGCCGGTAAGCCGTAATGCACCGCTGCAGCTAGTACGAAAATGCCAGTAGCGAGCCAACTGGCGCTATCAAAACGCGATAGCTGATACTGCTGATACCAAGTTTTTAGCCAAAGTTGTCCAATTATGAACCAACCGATTAGAAGGACGGCAAACAGCGTCCAGTTCATGCTATGCCACTGATAACCAAACTCAAACTTCTGTGGCAACTGTAGAATAAGCGCGGTATAGAATATGACCAATAAACCTTGGCTTAGCTGCCGAATTTCTTGCCATGGACGGTAGCGACTGATTAGCCAATAAACACTAACACTCAGCAGCGAAGATAAAGCTATCAAAGTCGTTGTCGCTACTTGCTTATGACTCAACCACTGCTGAAAGTCAGCAATCCCTACATATAGCGCCCAAACTACCGCGATAAAGGTCAAAAAGCTTATGAATATCGGCCTACGCCAAACTATACTGAAAGCGCTACTTTTTTCGTTAATACTATTGACCCACTGATAGGCCGCCGATTGGCTAATCCCTAAATCTTTGGCATAAGTAGTGATAGAATCGCTCATTTTTATATTAGTTTTTTGCTCAGCTTCTTGTGCATTATTTTTAGACTGCGCTGAATTATAAATAGTAGGCGAGTTATTGACTCGCAAGATAAATACTGACGCCAAGAAGGCTAGAGCAGACACGCTTAGGGCTAACGTTGGATGATTTTTATAGGAGAAAAATAGTGTTACCATTAGCATAGCGATACTGACTAGCTGCAATAATAAGCCAAATAATACCGACCAAGCGCGCAATGAACGACGACCAAACCAAACTAAGGCTAATCCTTGCACTGACCAACCAAAAGCGATCCATTGGGCATCTAACGCTAATGGAATGACTAAGGCTAGAAAGCCAAATCCTAACGCCAACATACCCTCAGTGATGAGCGCATAGTGCTGGCTACGTTTGACAAATACTAAGCCAAGGCTTAGATAAATCGCTGCCAAAATCGCACTAGTCATCGTTAAAGCGTGAGGGATATCTTGTAGCAGCACTGAAAATAAACCAAAGGCGAGTAAGGGTACAGAGAACAATAAACCTGTATCGATAGGGAATAAGTACAAGCTATTAGCCGGTTTAGAAGTATTTAACCTCTGGGCGCTTGTTAAATGAGCAGTAGTTTCGCTATCTGTTTTGTGAAGCTGATTGTAAGCGATGATTTGCTGGGCGTAACGAATGACGACGAATAGATAGAGTGCTAAATGTAGCGCCACTAAGGTAACCAAGCTCCAGCGCTGCGACTCGATAACTGGGCTCAAGTCTTCGCTGATGCCCCAATAATAAGCCAGTCCAAAAGTCACTAATGCGCCAAATAAATTTAACACTTTCCAAGTGCGATAATGGGCAATAATAGCAATGGTGACGTTGAGCAGTAAGTAGTAGCTAAATAGCGCCGTCAAGCTGCCGGTATCATCGGCGGTCAATATCGGCGCAAAAAAGCCACCCGACAAGGCCAGTAGCGCTAACGGGAAAGCGTTTTGCCGCACAGCGAGACCAATAGTAAGCGCGGATAATACTCCAAGACCAATAAAACTTGGCAGGCTAGGCAGAACCTGATAAACGCTATAGGCAAAAAAGGTAGTTAAATAAGCGATGGCAAGGCCCGCGCCTTGTAAAGTAATGCCGTAAGCAAAACGGTTTTTGGCGAGTTTAAGTCCTAAGGCCGCTAAGCCTAAACCAATAGCAGCTATCGCTATAAGCTTAGATTCTATCGATATCTCAATATAGTCGCTAAGCAAACGTAGCAACAGTACGACGCCGATGAGTAACACGATAACGCCAACGCGCACCACTAAATTACCACCAAAAAACCAATTCTTAAGCGAGTGAAAAAGCGAGGTAACAATAGGTAAAGATTGCTCGTCTGGCTCTACAGGTGATGATGCTTTTGTGACAAAGGCATCAGGGTTTAAGCTTGAATGATCTATTAAAGGAGGGTCTGTAGCCTTATTTTCATTTAATGATATAGGTAGGGCAGACGATGAAACAGTAGACGGCAGAGGCGGCGGTACTGCGCTTTTTGGTTTACTTTCTATATCAGAGTTTGTAAGGGGCGGATTTGTAATATTAGTATTACTAGCAGTAGCGTCTGCAGTAGTATTTTGCTTTTGCAATTCAGCTTGTAAGCGCGTAACTTCACAGCGCAAGTCAATAAGCTGTTTATTCAACTTATTATGCAATACGATAATAATGATTAGTAAAATAATAAAGCTGATTAAGCCTAACATCGTCATCACTCAATTTATCTTATAATAAAACGATGATGACGTTATTTTAGAATAAACACAACTTTGCAGCCTTTTATAAAAGAGCAAACGGTTTATATTTAGGGCATAAAAAAGCAGAGTATGACGGTCATACTCTGCTTTACTGTGATCAATCTTCGCTTAGCGAAGCAATTTACTCTATGATCCTAGGTTCGATTTCATAAAGTCCATCATTTTATCCCAGCTCTCTTTTGCTGCTTTTTCGTCGTAGCCAAGATCGACATCGTTTTTTGCCGCGCGCTCATCAGCATGCGGATTGCTAAAGCCATGCTTAGCGCCTTCATAGACATCGACCGTATAATCGGCACCGACATTATCCATCTCTTTTTTGAAGTCTTCGACGGCGTCCATCGACACCATACTGTCATCGCCGCCATGGGCAACGAGTACTTTGGCTTTGAACTTGTCATCGGCTGCTTGCTTAGGCGCTAGATTGCCATGGAAAGTAGCAACGGCTTTGAGCGGCATGCCTTCGCGTGCCATATCTAATACCACTTTACCGCCGAAACAAAAGCCGATGGCGCCTAAGTTATCACCATTAACTCCCAACTGATCGCCGAAGTCATTTAAAATCAAACGGCAACGCTCCATCAGCATATCTTGATCGGCGAGGACTTGCTCCATCCACATATTGGCCATAGCCGCGTCTGTGGTCAGTTTACCTTCGCCATAGACGTCCATCGCCACTGCGGCATAGCCGGCTTTGGCTAGACGCTCAACCACTGATTTGGGATGATCGACCACGCCCCACCATTCTGGAGCCACTAAGATACCGGGTACTGGGCTATCGTCTGTTGCCTTCTCTGGGAGAGCGACATAGCTAATAAGCTCAACGCCGTTATCGGTCGTACTTACTAATTCCAAAGTCTTAATTGACATCTTATTGTCCTTATTATGTTATGAATTTTAATTGTATTTATAGCGTGATTTATAGGGTTGCTTTTTCACTACCCAACCACCTTAACGCCCATAGCGGACAAAAACAGCTATAATACTGTAACGCAATTTATCAAAATAGTTTTTGCTAGCAATCAGAACGGAAACTATGGCTACTTTATGAGGTTGAATGTGTTATCGCACCCCAAAGCAAAACATCAGACGGAGTTGATTGTAAACTTAGAAACTGACGTTACAGTAGCTGATGTTAAAGTCAAAGCTGAAGACACTTTGCGTCCACAGTTTTGGACTCAGTATACTCTTGACGAGCTGAATCATAGCGAATGGGAAGCGCTGTGTGACGGCTGCGGCTGTTGCTGCTTGATCAAATATATCGATGAAGACGAGCAGGGCGAAGTGAACGAAGAGTTGGTGGAGTATACCGATGTCGCTTGCCAGCTGATGAACTGCGAAACCGGTTACTGTCAGCATTATGACACGCGTCAAGAGTATGTCCCGGACTGTATTCAATTGACTATCGATAAGCTGCCAAAAATGATGTGGCTGCCATCGCACTGTGCTTATAAGCGCCTTTATAAAGGACAGTCGTTGCCAGATTGGCATCTCTTACTGACTAAAGATGCGGTAGCGACTCAGCAGCAAATGCGCGCGGCAAACATTGGCGTTGCAGGACGCTGCATATCTGAGGTTGGTATTTCTGATGAAGAGATGGAGGAGCGCGTGGTTAATTGGGTGACACCTTAGCTATCAGCGTGTTGGATCACTCCCTAGAGAGTTTAGCTGCCGATTTAGCGAGGCTCTCAGCCTCTAACTGCGAGTCAGCAAGCGGCGGAATAGGCAAACCCTCCCGAATCTGCTTAGAGAATTGACGACTATTCTCGATAAGCTGCTGATCATTTATCTGCGCGTCTGCATAATTATCGAATCCTTGTACTTTGGGATTAATATGGGTGCGCTCATACCAAGTATCCATCGACCAAGGCTGTCCTTGTTTGGCAGGATTGGCATCTAACATACCAATATCAAAAAGATAATTGGGCAGCCAACCTGAGACCCAGATGCGATAATCCCATGGTAGCCGCTCGCCGCTGACGATACGCGCCATATAAAAGATAATATTGGTACAGTTAGTGGTAAAAGTATTGTACCAAGACGGCTCGGCGACGAGCTCATCAGCAGCTTCTAGATAAGACTCAAATAGCGCCTTAACTTCATGCTTTTGCAAATGACTAATAGGAAATAAGTAAACTTGCTCACCGCGAGCATTACTACGAGTGTAGATAATGTCACGCTCCTCCGAGGCAATAAGGCTCAGCTCAAAGCGCCGAAAAAACCCTGCAAAAGCGGAGAAGGACTCATCATCTTCTTTACGAATCTCAAAGGAAAAAGCGAGCGGCCTATCATCCTCAAAGCGAAAGCTCACTAAAGTATGCGCAATTAGCGGCCCCATCCAATAAGAGTTGGTGATATCAACGCCCGATAGCTTTGAGATATCAACGGTACGACTCTCCCAGCGCTCGGTTGCTAAAATCTCTGGCGCGCCGTCAGTCTCTTTATCTTCGAGATACCAATCAAAATTCCTGACCTTATTAAAGGTAATCAGATTAGGGTTATTAGCATCGCGAGTATAAGATAGCACTTCGCTGACTTCCGGCTGCCAGTCGCGATCGCTCTTGGCTTCGATAGAAAAATACCAGCCGACGCCTACTAGCCAAAGTCCACTATACAAAACAGTCAGGAATTTACTTAGTTTTTTGGTTCTAAGCGTTTTATTAGTTATTTTATTCGCGAGTGTTGGTGCGTATAGCAATATCATTATCGAGGCCAAAAAGCCAACAATGAGAATGCTGGCTAGCCAAGTGATAGGACTGAGCGCACCGAATTGATACCAAAGCGCAAATAACAGCCAAAGTGCCGATAGCATCAAGGCAACGACGATAAAAAAGCGCACGATACGGTATAGCCAACTATGATGATTAGCTAAGATTTTGGTATTTGTAGCGCTATTGGCTTGACGACGCGGCGCTAATAGCCGAGAGAAAAACGAACGACGTGACATAAGAATGAACTACGTAAATGAAGGCTTTGACCATAGCAAAGTTTATAACACACTGACAGTACAATTTGGATAAATTTGTCGTTGAATGTCGTTAAGCCTTGGGCTAAAGTGAAGCTAAAGAGGGGAGTGTTTTGCGCTATTGTCGAATAGTTGTTTTTATTTACGATTTCATCCCCATCTATACTCGGTTTAGTAAAGATTTTATAGTCGCTGTTTTATAAGTAGTTACTGTAATAGCAGTAACTTGAATAGTACTTATTTCCCTGTCCATAAACTTAAGAGGTTAACTCACATCACTATGTCTGATGATGCTCCCAGTCCGAGTAGTTGGTCGATGCGCGGCTTAAAACGCTGGCTATCGACCGCTCCTGAAACCCGCGATGAATTGATCAGCTTGGTGCAGCAGTCGCGCCAGTTTTTAGAGCCTGATACGGTTGATATGTTAGAAGGCGTATTAGATCTACCAGCGACGCAAGTGCGCGAGATTATGACCCCGCGCCCGCAAGTGATAGGCCTGCACGAAAGCACAAGCCTCAAAGAGGTCATGGATATCATCCTTGAGACCACCCACTCTCGCTATCCCGTATTTGACAGTCAAGATGATGATGCGGTCATTGGTATTTTATTGGCCAAAGATTTAATCCCCATCTTAGTACACATGATGCGTGATCAAGAAGAGAAGATCGATAGCAAACGCCTCAAGGACCTAGTACGTCAGCCTTTGTATATTAGTGAGACCTCGCGCTCTGATACCTTACTGCGCTCTTTGCAGCGTACGCAGGTGCATATGGCAATCGTCGTTGATGATTTTGGTAATTTTGCCGGCGTCGTGACTATGGAAGATCTGCTGGAGGAAATCGTCGGTGACATCGTTGATGAGCATGATGATTTCGATGAAGATAGCGACATTAATAATATTGTCGTGCATCCAGAGAAGCCAAATACGTGGCGGGTGCAAGCCTCTACGGTGATTGAGGACTGTAACGACGAGCTCGGTAGCCATTTTGATGATACTGATGTCGACACTATGGGCGGCCTAGTGATGCAAGCGCTGGGTTACGTCAGTGATCTAGAAGGCGAGAGCGTCACTATCGATGATTGGCAGATTACTATTACCGATGTCGATGGCCGCTCTATTAATGATCTTGAGGTGACCAAAACCAGCGCCGACTCTCATATTCTCATAGGCAGTCACTGAGGGAGAGGGGCGCAAGCTGAGCCATTCTTTTTTAGCTTATAAAAACACGATTGCGGTCGTGTTTTTTGCTTTTTTACCCTTTTATGATGACAGGCTGTTATTATGAGCCCATTTAATTTGCAACCGTTATTAATAGCCTCTCATCGCGGGCTCAAAGATTTAGAACTTGGATAATTTGCTATGCGTCTGTCTACTGATGATTTACAAAAACGTTTAAACCCCAAACAGGCCTATCAGATGCCACTTGGCCTTACCGCTATCATCGCCGCTTTGGCAGGAGCGATATTTATATTTGCGCTCGCGCCTTATGGCTTTTGGCCGATTGCTTTTATTTCGCCGGCGATTTTATATGCGCTATTATTGCCAGAGATGAGCGGCAAACGTGCTTTTATTATCGGTGAGGCTTATGGCACTGGGCTTTGGTGCGTTGGTGCCTTTTGGCTATTTACCTCAATCAATGATTATAGTGAGACGCCGACATGGCTAGCACTGATTTTGATTGTGTTAATGGGCTTAGGGATGGGGCTATTTCATGGCTTCTTAGCGCTGATATTTAATCGTTTCGTTGGCCGTCAGCCTTTCTCTTTTGCTGCATTATGGATCTTACAAGAGTGGATGAAGACTTGGCTGTTTACCGGTTTTCCTTGGCTATTCTTAGGCTACGCCTTTACTGAGCAGTACTGGTTATCCTCATTAGCTCCGGTGGCTGGCGTGTTTGCCGTCTCTTTTGTGGCGGTGCTGCTAGCGGCAAGTGCTGTCGAGCTACTGCGTCGCCGTGCTGGTTACCTCGTAGTGTCATCGGTGCTATTGCTATTGAGCATTAGCTTATGGCTGATTAATCCGCAATGGACCAAACCTAAAGGCACACCAGATCTATCGGTGTCCTTGATTCAAGGTAACATTCCACAAGATATGAAATGGCTGACTGAGTATCAGTTCGAGACCTTAAAGATTTATGCTGGATTGACGCGTGATGAGTGGGACCGCGATCTTGTGATTTGGCCGGAGTCTTCTATCCCGATGTTCCAGACCGAAGCGGTAGGCTTTATCAGTGAAATGGTAAAAATGGCTAAGGAAACGGATACCACTTGGGTGACGGGCATTCCCTATAAAGATGAGGCCGCCTTTGATCCGGCTACAGAGAGCTATCCGCCGTTTTATAATAGTGTAATAGCGCTTGGCAGCGACGCTAAAGGCATGTATAAAAAGCAGCGACTAGTGCCGTTTGGTGAGTATATTCCTTTTCAGGGGATGCTCGATATATTGCCCAGTCTTGCCGGCAGTCAAGAGATTCTAAGCTATAGTCGCGGCGGCGCTCAGCAGTCGCCACTACAAGTGCGCGGGCATAACCTAGGTGCCGCGGTCTGTTATGAGGTCGCTTATCCCGATACCACGCGGCGCAATGCCATTGGTACGGATTTTTTATTAACGATTTCGAACGACGCTTGGTTTGGTACTTCAGCAGGTCCGCTACAGCATCTACAAATGGTACAAATGCGCTCGCTGGAAAATGGCCGCTGGTTTATGCGCGCGACCAATACTGGCGTGACAGCTATTATCAATCATAGAGGACAAATCGTTGAGCGCGCGCCGCAGTTTGAGCGCACGGTGCTACGCGGCAATGTGCAAGCGCGAGTGGGCAACACTCCCTTTATGGTTATGGGTCATTATCCTATTTTGCTTATTATAGCGCTATTACTGGGTCTGAGTTTCGCCAGTAAACGCTCAACCAAACGCGCAAGACTAGGCAAGTAAGGCGGAAATGAACGGCCTGACTAATAATAATACCTTTAATTGGTTAAGGGATTTAACAAATCGCTATAAATTGCGATATAATGGCTCAATATTTCAAATATTCTTTGTTGTAAGGTAGATAAGCTATGTCAGAGCATGTTGTCAATAACAATCCAAAAAAAGAGTTTCTATTTGCCTTAGGCGGCGTTGGCTTATTTTTAGGCATCGTGTTACTCATTGGTATTTCTGCATTTTTGCGCCCAGCGGGTGAGCATATTACCGCTGAGCCTACTGAGGAGACAGTAGTAGCTGCACAAGCAGAAGCTGGCACTACAGAAGAAGAAGCTGAGGTTGATACTACTGGGGTTGCCACTGCCGATGCAGAGACTATTGGTGCAGGAGAGGCAGTAGCAGATACACCTGCTGACGCTACGGTTACGCCGGCTCCGAGTAGCGGTGATGCAGTGGTAGCGACTGGTTCAGCTGCTGCTACGGCTGACGGTACGGTAGACCAAGCGGCTGTGGCTGATGCTGACTTAACAGCAGAACAAGCCGATGGTGACGCCGATGCTACTGCTGAGGTCGAAGACACAGCAGCCCAGTAAAGCCAACTTATCGTTATTTATTTCTAGCGACGTATTTATAATGAATGAGTGATAACGACTATAATAAGTACTGCCAATATCGACGACGCTGCTGAGTTAGTCCGTTTTAGTACGACTGATTATAAGATGTATCTAAAGCATTACCCTTACTACTGAACTACTGACATTCAAGTTTGCATAACGCCCTGCTCTTTAACGAAAGCAGGGTTTTTTTGTGAGTATTTGTGTAATTATTGAGCAATTGCTTGTTTACTTGAATTTATACAAATGAAACAATGTCGCGCTTATATGACCATTGGTCGTCATTATTAATCACTTCGTCATAAATAAAATGCTTTTTGAAGGGATAAAAGTATGAGCAAAACATTAAAAACCCAGGGAAGTGACGCTGAGCTAGAAGCACTAGAGAACGGCTTTATGGGACATCCTAAACCCTTACGCCCGCTGTTTTTTACTGAAATGTGGGAGCGGTTTTCTTATTATAGTATTCGGCCGCTATTAGTCCTATTTATGGTGGCTACTGTTGGTAGCGGCGGTTTCGGTTTCGATGAAACGACCGCTTCTGCTATTTATGGTATTTTTGCAGGGTCATTATATTTAGCAGCCGTTCCTGGAGGCTGGCTGGCAGATAACTGGTTAGGGCAAGAGCGCGCATTATGGTGGGGTAGTATCATTATTGCGCTAGGGCATTTATCCATTGCCTTGTCCGCCATGTTTGGTATGACCCTATTTTTTGTTGGTCTTATCTGTATTGTCTTAGGGTCAGGCTTATTCAAGACTTGTATTTCTGTCATGGTTGGCGCACTTTATCAAAAAAACGACAGCCGCCGTGATGGCGGTTTTACCTTGTTCTATATGGGTATCAATATCGGCGCGTTATTAGCCGCGTTGATTGTTGGTGTCTTTAAAGAGCAAGGCTTATGGCATTTAGGCTTCGGGGTTGGTGGCCTTGGGATGCTAGTCTCGCTACTGGTTTATCGATTCTCTGCACAAAAGGCAATCAAGAGGTTTGCGCAAGTCAAAGGCATTAAGGCTGATTGGGAAATAGCCAATGGCCGTTACCATAATATAGGAGCGTGGGTTGGTGGCTTATTGGCAGTGCTTGCTGTTACCGTAGTGTTAGTAGCTAGCGGTATTGTGCCTTTTAATGCCCAGTTAGTAGCGCAGTATATGACTTATATTATTGCAGGTGTCGTGCTGTTATATTTTGCGGTCATGTTCCTCTCTCCGAGACTAGATAAAACCGATAAGCTGCGTTTATTAACCTGTTTTATTTTGATTATCGGCTCAACTCTCTTTTGGTCAAGCTTTGAGCAGCAACCGACGTCTTTTAACTTGTTTGCCGATAACTATACCGATTTAGAGGTTATGGGTTTTAATATTCCTAGCATTTGGTTTCAATCGCTAAACCCATTGTTTATTTTATTACTAGCGCCGATCGTTAGTATTATTTGGGTCAAGCTAGGCAATAAAGGTCTTGAGCCTAATAGTATGACGAAGTTTGCGCTGGGTATGTTCATTACCGCAGCAGGATTTTCGTTGATGATTTTCGCATCAAAGAGTATTTTGACTAATGAAGGCGGCTTGGCATCGCCATTATGGTTAGTAGGCAGTCTATTATTATTGACTTTAGGCGAGCTTGCACTGAGTCCGGTTGGCTTGTCTTCCATGACTAAGCTAGCACCAAAAGGTATGCAAGGGCAGATGATGGGGCTGTTCTTTGCTTCGGTAGCGATGGGTAATTTAGTGGCAGCGTTTTTTGGTGGTTATGTCTCGGCGGATAAAATTGAGAGTTTACCGGCGCTATTTACCACTATGACTGTATTTTTGGTGGTGACAGCGGTGATTTTATTATTATTAGCTAAACCTATTAATAATATGCTCATAAAAAGCGAGCAGGCCGATCAGCTCAGCTAGCCATAAGCGCATGGTAAGTTTATAGACGTGTTACCCTAGTTGGTAACACGTTTTTCACTTTAATCATAAAGATATTTCACGCCAGCTATTGAAAGCTCTTTATCTGCCCAAACCTTTAATAATACGCTGATTCAATCCCAATATTATTACAACCAGACGATTACTGATAATCGCTATGCATAACAAACCGCTAAAAATTAAAAATCTATAAGGAACACTCAATGAGTAAACAGACTATTCACGACCGTATCGACAGCCTACGCCAAGAGCTCACTAAACAGGATCTTAGCGCTATTATCGTCCCTTCTGCAGATCCACATTTATCCGAGTATCTGCCGGAATATTGGCAAGCCCGCCTATGGCTCTCAGGGTTTACCGGCTCTGTAGGTACGCTGGTGGTCACTGCTGACTTTGCGGGGCTATGGACCGATAGCCGCTATTGGGTACACGCCGCTGACCAGTTAGCAGATACTGGGATTACCCTAGAGAAGCTCGCACCCAAGCAGCCCAACCACATTGACTGGTTGAGTGAGCATTTAAGCGAAGGTGATAGCGTAGCGATTGATGGTAATGTACTCTCCATCGCTGAGCAAGACCGTCTATTGGATGCTTTTGAAGCTCACGACATTACTTTGATTACTGATCGTGATGTGTTGACTGACATTTGGGCAGATCGTCCAGCATTGCCAACGGCGAAGTTATATCAGCATGACGAGCAGTTTGTTTCGCAGTCTACCGCTGATAAACTCAGCGCGGTTCGGGGCGGTATGGCAGATAGCGGTGCGACGCACCATCTATTATCGAGCTTAGATGATATCGCTTGGCTGACTAATTTGCGCGGCTCTGATGTCGATTATAATCCTGTATTTTTGGCACATATGCTCATTGATGCAGAAACCGCAACGCTATTTGTTGATAATAATAAAGTCAGTGCCGATATCAAGCAAAGCCTGCAAGATAGCGGCATAGCACTTGCTGATTATGACGCGGTACAACAAGCGCTTGGCGGACTGACAGCCGACGACTTACTATTATTAGACCCGAGTAAAGTTGCTGTTGGCACCTTATCGCAGATGGTCGATGGCGTTGGTTTTATTGAGCAGATTGCGCCGAGCACTTTACTTAAGTCCGTCAAGTCAGATGCCGACGTGGATCATGTCCGCGAGGCGATGCGTCAAGATGGCGCGGCACTGTGCGAGTTTTTCAGTGCGTTCGAGGAGCGCTTGGCAAGCGGTGAGCGTTTGAGCGAGTTGGATGTCGATAGCATGCTGATCGATAAGCGTAGTCAGCAGCCCAACTATATCTCGCCAAGCTTTCCAACCATTGCTGGCTTCAATGATAACGGCGCTTTGCCGCATTATCGTGCGACGCCAGAGAAGTTCAGCTATCTTGATGTCAATGATGGCGAAGGCGGCTTATTGCTGATTGACTCGGGTGCTCAGTATCAAAACGGTACGACTGATATTACTCGCGTGGTCGGTATTGGGCAAGTAACGAACGAGCATAAGCGCGACTTCACTACGGTACTCAAAGCGCACATTGCCTTAGCACGCGCGCACTTCCCTGACAGTATCGCTTCCCCACTGATTGATGCGATTTGTCGAGCGCCGCTATGGCAAGCTCAGATGGACTATGGTCATGGTACTGGGCACGGCGTTGGTTACTTCTTGAACGTCCATGAAGGCCCGCAAGTTATCGCTTATAGTGCTAGCACGCCAAAAGAGCGCGCGATGAAAGTGAATATGATCTCAAGCAATGAGCCGGGACTCTACCGCGAAGGTAAGTGGGGGATTCGTATCGAAAACTTAGTGGTTAATAAAGCCGTGGCTAAACCTAACGAAACAGAGTTTGGTGATTTTCTGAACTTCGAAACAGTGACTTACTGTCCTATCGATACCCGTCTCATCGATAAGTCGCTTCTAGATCAGACAGAGATTGACTGGTTAAATGACTATCACAGCCAAGTCTATGCTGAGCTAAATAGCCGTGTAGAGGGAGCTGCGCTTGAGTGGCTCACGAAGCGTACGCAAGCTATTTAAAAAAGCTGTTTTGGTAGTGAATAACTATAGATTCTGACCTATCAAACATAAAAAAAGCGCTCAGCTATTTAAGGCTTGGGCGCTTTTTTTGAGCTTGTTTTTGACTTTTTTATTACATATTAAAGGTTTATTGCTTTTCGCTTAACTGACGCGTGACTTCCGCGCGTAGCCAAGACTTTAGCGTTTCGGATAACTGCATCATCTGTTCGGTTAAATAATCATCGATATGAACTTCTAGCTCATGAATCATTTGTTGATCAGCTGTACTAAGTTGCGTGTCTTTTAACGATAAGTCGATAGAAGACGCTGCATAAGAAGCTTTAGCATCGATTGCTTTAATCAGCTGCTCATCGTGAGCAGTAGTCGTTTTATTATCAGTCACTGCGCCAAACCCAGTACCCAGTTCAGACTTTAGCTCAGTACCGATTTCTTTCGAAGCGTCAGCTTTGTTGTTATGAGTGTTGTCTGAGCTTTGCTTCTCTTCACTAGCGCTTCGCTCTTGAGGGTCTTGCTGCTGACTGGCTTGCTGTTTTTGCAGCTGTTCATCCTCTGCTTCAGCTCGCGCTTTTTCTTCTGCCGCTTGCTGCTCAGCCTGCGCTTTGACTTGAGCTAAACGCTCTTCTTCTAAACGTTGCTGTTCAGCCTCAGCCCGCAGTGCTGCTTGCTCGTCAGCAAGCACTTTTGCCGCGGCTTGCTGCTTCTCGTGCGCACCGTATAAGTCATCAAGATGAGCATCGAGATCATGATTACTAAAGACGAACTGCTCGAACGAGGTATCTGTCTGCAATAGCGCAGTGATATCTTTCAATTCTTGCACAATAGCGGCGCGTACTGGCTGAGGAGCTCCTGTCCAATGCTGATAGAATTCATGAGAAAAAGAATAGCTCGACATAATGGCTTCCATAAACTGCTAAAAATTACCCCTTATCATACGCAAGTATAATAAGGGGCTGCAAGAGGACAAACGTAGCAAAACGATTATAAATCTTACGCTAATAAAATGAGCTTGTTAAAATGAAGCGTTATAGGCTAAGACCAACGGGCAAAAATAAGCGACCCATTAGTACCACCAAAGCCAAAACTATTAGATACCGCATAATTCAAATCGTCAACCTTGCGCGATTGATTGGCCACATAGTCTAGATTACAGTTGTCTTCGATATTATCTAGATTAATTGTTGGCGGAACCTCCTGATGTTGCAAAGCAAGTACCGTAAATATCGCTTCAATACCGCCTGCCGCGCCTAGTAGGTGCCCAGTCATAGATTTGGTTGAGCTGACGAGGATGCTATCTTTTACCGCTGAAAATACGGACTCAATCGCTAAAGATTCAGCGACATCACCTGCTGGGGTACTAGTGCCATGCGCGTTGACATAGCCGACTTTTGAGGGCTCGATACCCGCGTCATTGAGCGCATTTTGCATCGCGCGCGCTGCACCGCGACCATCTTCTGGCGGCGCGGTAATATGACTGGCGTCGTCGCTCATCCCAAAGCCGACTAGCTCTGCAAGGATAGTTGCGCCGCGAGCCTTAGCATGGGCTAAGCTCTCTAACACTACGACACCTGAGCCATCGCCTAGTACAAAACCATCGCGATCTTTATCGAAAGGACGTGAGGCACGAGTCGGCTCTTCATTGCGCGTAGAGAGCGCATGCATAGCGCCAAATCCTGAGATACCTAGTGGGCTTGAGCCTTTTTCACTACCGCCTGCGAGCATAACGTCAGCATCGCCATGAGCAATCAGACGCGCGGCTAAACCGATAGCGTGCGTCGCAGTGGTACAAGCGGTGGAAGTCGCTAGATTTGGGCCTTGTAATTTATGCTTAATGGCGACTAAGCCTGCTGCCATATTGACGATAGAGCCTGGAATAATAAAAGGCGAGACTTTTTTAGCGCCTTTATCACGTAGCGTATCACGGCTATTTTCAATGGTTTGAATACCGCCAATCCCTGAGCCTAGAATAATTCCAAAACGTTCTGAATCAACATTAGCTACAGGGCTATCGCCGGCAGTGACCTCATCTATGAATCCCGCGTCTTTTAGCGCCATGCTCGAGGCAGCTATGCCGTAATGAATAAATTCATCGTAACGCCGCGCATCTTTGGCATTCATAAACTGCTTGGCATCGAAGTCTCTGACCGTACCTGCAATTTGCGTACGATAGTCGCTGGCATCAAAGTGTTCAATAGGAGTGATGCCGCTTTCACCAGCCAGCAGGCGTGTCCATGTACTGTCGACGTCTAAGCCTAGCGGAGTAATCGCTCCCATGCCAGTCACTACCACTCGCATCTCATCGGAACGCTCATAGTGCGGCTGCTTTTGACGCGACTTTTGCTGCTGTTTGCTCATACCTATATCCTATTCTGACTGTACAAAAATGATATTATTTTAACAGCCAGTATAATATATATTAGTTTACGTTTGTAAACCTAAAGTACCGGTTTAAGCAAAACAAACTTGACCGAGTACCACACCTTTGCGCGCGCCGGTGACCGCCGGCAAGTTACCAGTCTCGCCCATCAAGGTTTGCCGCGCAAGCCAAGCAAAAGCGACCGATTCTACCCAAGTCGGCTGCAGTCCCAATTCAGTGGTGGTAGTCACAACGCAGTGCGGAAGATGCGCTTGCAGACGCGTCATCAAATAGCTATTGAGCGCGCCGCCACCGCAAACATAAACGTAGCTCTTCTGTTGATTATTAATAAACTTATTGATCTGATCGCAACCGCTGATAGCGGTCAGCTCGGTCAGCGTCGCCTGTACGTCAGCCGCTGAATAGCGCGTATCGGTCGCTGTTTTATCAAAGGTTTGTAGCTCAGCTTGTAGCCAAGCTAAATTAAAGTCTTCGCGTCCGGTACTTTTAGGATGAGGCTGGGCAAAAAACGGATGCTCTAAGAGTTGATTAAGCAGTGGCTCGATCACTTGTCCTGACTGCGCCCATCTACCATCTTGATCATAGTCTTTATCGATATGCTGTTTGGCCCAAGCGTCTAATAACAGATTAGCAGGACCAGTGTCATAACCCTCAATGCTGTCAGACGATGACGGTAGGACAGTGATATTCGCAATACCGCCTAAATTCAGTAAGATACGAGTGCTAGCGGCGTCAGAAAATAAAGCCTTATGAAAGGCGGGCACCAAAGGCGCGCCTTGACCGCCAACTGCCATATCGCGGCGCCGAAAATCACTGACGACGCTGATAGCGGTACGCTCAGCGATAATATTGGCATCGAGTAGTTGTAAGGTCACCGCCATTTGTGGACGGTGACGTACGGTTTGCCCATGACAGCCAATGGCGAGCACAGATTCAGAATCGGTATTGGCTTGCTGTAATAAGGTATTGACCACTTCGCTGGCAAACTCACTGTACTCGCGACTGGCCCAACCGAACCAGTCCAGCTCGCTCACCAAATCATTAGGCTCATCGAAGTTAGGAGTTAGAGCAGCAGTGCCGTCTGGTTGGCACAGAGCCAGTAACACCTCACGTAGACGCGCTGGAAAGTCTTGGCTATAGCTTGCGATGAGCTGCAAGGGCTGCGGAGTGGTTTCGCTATCGCCTGTAAACTGACACAGCACTACATCCATGCCATCTAAGCTCGTCCCTGACATCATACCGATATATAGACCGTCGTCGAAGTTCTCGAATACCGTCTGTTCAAGGGCGTCAGTGAGCGCGGTGTAGTCTAGGTCGTCATAATCGTTAGTAGTCAGCTCAGAGTCATTATTATTTGTATTTATAGTAGGTGCGGCGTTACTCATGGCAATTTCCCTTAAAAAAAGCTAATATATCTCTCAAATTCTAACACTTTTTATAAGCCTTCAAGATTCTAAAAGCCCGTAAGGCATCCACCATTTAATAAAGATAAACAAGAGAGCAACATGACAGAGCAGTCCTACAGCCTAGAAGAACAACTTGCCCTGATTCAGCGCGGTACCCAAGAGATTTTGTCCGAAGAGGATTTAGTCGCTAAGCTTAAGCTGAATCGCCCGCTACGTATCAAAGCGGGATTTGATCCTACCGCACCGGACCTACATTTGGGTCACACGGTGCTGATCAATAAGCTCAAGCACTTTCAAGACTTGGGTCATGAGATTTATTTTCTTATCGGCGATTATACCGCCAAGATTGGTGATCCTTCGGGCAAGAATAGCACACGTCCGCCGTTGACCGATGAGCAAATCAAAGTCAACGCGCAGACTTATGCAGAGCAAGTGTTTAAGATTTTGGATAAAGATAAGACTAAGATTGTCTTTAACTCCGAATGGTTCAAGGATATGTCAGCGGGCGATATGATTCAGTTATCAAGCCAGCTGACCGTCTCGCGGATGCTTGAGCGCGACGATTTCTCCAAGCGCTACGCGGCGCAAACGCCCATTGCGATTCATGAGTTTTTATATCCTTTAGTGCAAGGTTATGACTCTATCGCGCTAAAAGCCGACGTCGAGCTTGGTGGTACCGATCAGACCTTTAATATTTTGATGGGTCGCACTTTGCAAGGTCGTTATGGCCAAGAGCCACAAGTCTGCATCACCGTGCCAATCTTAGAAGGCTTAGACGGCGTTAATAAAATGTCGAAGTCACTCGGCAACTATGTCGGCATTTATGATGCACCGGGCACGATGTACCAAAAGCTACTATCGATGCCAGATACCTTAATTCGCCGTTACTTCGAGTTTTTAAGCTTTAAGCCGATGGAAGAAGTCGAAGCGTTGATGGCAGAGATGGAAAACGGCCGCAATCCGCAAGAGATCAAACGTATTCTTGCTGAAGAGTTAATCGAGCGTTTCCATGACGCTGACGCAGCAGCTAATGCGCATAAATCAGCCGGTAACGTCTTAGCCGATGGCGAGCTACCCGTCGATTTGCCAGAGGTGATGTTGGACTTAGAAGGTGCGGACGCGCTATTTATCACGCAGATATTGAATCAAGCAGAGCTTGCCAAAAATAACTCAGCAGCCAAAGATATGGTCAAACGCGGCGCGGTAAAAGTCGATGGTGAAGTGGTTGATGGTGGATTTAGCTTAACCTCAGGTCAGAGCGTCGTTATTCAAGCAGGTAAAAAGGGCTATGCGAAAGTTACAGTAGCATAGAGCGCATAAGATTAATAAAGGTAAATGAAAACAAGGTTGACGGTAGTTAGCCTTGTTTTTTTAAGGTTAAAACAAGGTAATAGTCATGACGGAAAACTCTCAAACCATTGATCAGCACGTCCCCCAAGGCATCTACCGCCACTATAAAGGCAATCTTTATCAAGTCCTGCATACGGCTCAGCACTCCGAAACCGAAGAGGCGTTAGTCGTTTATCGTTGTCTGTACGGCGAGTATGGCGTTTGGGTTAGGCCTTTTACGATGTTTACCGAAATGGTTACCCGTGATGGTAAGCAAATATCACGCTTCGAGCTTATTAAAGCCTTAGCGGGTTAATCTTTAAGTTTTGGCAACTTCTCATAAAAAAGCGACTTTACTAAGTCGCTTTTTGGTTCCTACTCATAAATCATTCTCAAAAAATCTCTTTAACACCTTGTGAAAACCAATAGGCTCATCCAGCGGTATCGCATGACCAGCTTTGGGCAACACAATCTCCCTAGCATTAGGCAACATCTGCGTCACTTTATGCTGCCATTTTGGATCGTAGAGCTTGGAGCGCCCGCCAATGAGATTGACTACCGGAATCGTCACTTTATCTATCGCACCGCGAAAGTCATAAGGTAAGCTCAGATAGGCTTGCAAGCATTGCCTTTTATGATTCCAAATACTATGGTCATATAGCGCAAGCTTAGGATCGTTCTTATAAGTCATCGCTTGTATAAACGCTTTTGAACGCGTGCGATTCACCGATAATAGCGAGAATAAGCGCTCGACATCAGTAGCATGGCGTTTAAGCGTGAAAGGCAGGTGGGTAAAGCTCTCGGCATCCGCATAAGGCACACTCATATCGATGACACTACGAAAGATATCGAATACCTCTTGCTGACGCGAACCAAAGAGCCCGCCTTGCCAATCATCTTGATTGTGAATGGCAGGGTTTTGATCGATATTGAGGTAACGGCTGACTCTTGCTACACCAAATTTCTCAAAATAAGACCACATCACTTGCGCGCCCATCGAGATAGCAGCGACAGGTATAGTCTCGACTTGCCGCCATTCACAAATTTGCTCGATTATAGAGCCAACATCTTCTGCATATTGACGAACAAAATCAAACTGCGTAAGACCGATAGGCTGTGCCAGCCCAAAGCCGCGCAAATGCGGTAAATAAAAGGTATGTTTGCGGGCAAGCGGTAAAATAAAGGGCAAAAATTCACGCGCATCCATACCATAAGCATGCAGCATGAGCACAGGCGAGCCTTGACCAATGATAGAGATGGGTAGTAGCGCGCCATCAGTAATCGTAATATGAGCAGTTTGCACTTGATACTGGTCGGGTATCGGTAACGTGAGTAATTTTTTTATCATGATTGTTTACTTGTCTGCCTCCAAATGATTGCCATAATAGATTTCGCGCCTTTTGTGAGGTTACAAAAGCTAGGTCAGTATCAGAATCAGCAATGTATTCGCTAGGATCTATTTTGGAGTTTATTTTCAGAACGGATATAAGTGCGCTAAGATTGTTATAGTAAATCAGTTCATTGACCATAGCACAAAATATAGCCTGCAATGAGAGTACGAATAGCCGCTGCCGTCTAAGCGCCAATGTTCAATAATGGTTCGAACATGAGTATAACGATAAAATAGCGACGACAACTCGTCAAAAAGGAAGCGTAATAATGAGTAGAGCGACTTTAGCTTCGTTAGATATGAGCCTCTATCCGCTAGTGTGGCAGCAGCAGACTTTTATAGATTCGCATCAGCTATTGCTGGCAATACTGACAGCTAGTATCGATCTGACTGCCGATGCTTTTGCTAAGCAGCTACTAAAAAACCCTACCTATCAAGAGTGGATCAATGCGACTGTTTTTGGGCGTTATATTCAGCGTAGTTTTGCCGCTTTCTACCAGCAAACCGAAGATAGTTTCAATATGGATATGCCCGCGCTATTTCGCACTGAGCTGACACGCCATGCTCAATATCTACCACTTCATCAAACTTTATTTTTTGCAGGTGAGATGCCCAAAAGCGCAAGACAAGAGAGGCTATTCACCACTACGGTTAATCCTGCTACTGCGGTAGTCGCCGCGCAAAAGCTCCATCAACACCCGTTAAAATCTGCAAAAGTAACCCATCCGCACCTTATTATCAATCAGCTGACTATAGCGGGCAAGCAAGTCATGGGGTTTCCGATACGCCATAATAAGCGTACCAGCGAGCGCAGTCGTAATGAAGTGTTGATACTGGGCTTTCATGATTTGCGTTTAGTTAACGAAGAGCTAATTGAGACGAGCGAGATTAAAAAAAGCAATATAGCTGAGACTATATTGCTTCGTTATTATGAATTACGCTGATAAGTGCTGTTTAAAATGAATTAACCTTGCCATTTTATTCTTTAATATCAGTCTTTAGCAATCGTCAAACCATTATAGGTCTGCGCCACTGGCATGACTTCCAAGCGATTAACGTTAATATGCGCCGGCGACTCAATCAACCACAATAAAATATCGCCGATGTCATCACCCGTCATGGTTTTAAAGCCATCATAGACCTGCGCCGCTTTTTCATCATCGCCATGATAGCGTACGTTTGAAAACTCAGTGCCCGCGACGTTACCCGGCTCAAGATTAGTCACTCGCACTTGTGTACCTAGTAGATCCGCGCGCAAATTGAGGCTAAACTGCTTTACAAACGCTTTGGTCGCGCCGTATACGTTGCCACCATAATAAGGCCAAGTGCCGGCAATAGAGCCGACATTGATGATATATCCGCTATCACGCGCAACCATAGTAGGCAACACCGCGTGAGTAAGCGCCATTAAGCCTTTGACATTGGTATCGACCATTTGCATCCAGTCATCGAGCTTGGCATTCTGCGCAGGCTCAGTGCCGAGCGCCAAGCCTGCGTTATTGACTAAGACATCAATTTGGCTAAAGTCTTTTGGCAAATAAGCAATAATTTGAGCGATGGACTGGGTATCGCTGACATCCATAACGACTGGCAAAAACAGCTCGCCTAACGTATCTGTCATCTCATTCAGTTTATCTAGACGCCGGGCACAGCCGATAACGCGGTGACCTTGCGCTACCAACTTCTCCGCCAGCGCTTTACCAAACCCGGCACTCGCACCAGTAATTAATACATTCATGATTGATCCTTATTGCCTATTCTTGATAGCCTAAAGCGCACGTGATAACGAGTCACTAGCAGCATTATTGTCTACTAAAACTATTGTCTACCAAATATCTTGTCACCAGCATCACCAAGCCCTGGAATAATATAACCATGTTCATCTAAATGGCTATCGAGAGCGGCGGTATAGATAGTCACATCAGGATGCGCTTCATTGACCAAGCGTACCCCTTCAGGAGCGGCCACGAGTACCAAAGCTTTGATATTCTTACAACCATGGCGCTTGAGCATATCTATTGTCGCGACCATCGACCCGCCAGTAGCGAGCATAGGGTCGACAATCAATGCCGGGCGTTTATCCATGTGGCTGACGAACTTCTCAAAGAACGGTACTGGTTGTAAAGTCTCTTCATCACGTTGCAGGCCGACTACTGAGATTTTCGCGGTGGGGATCAGATCGAGCACGCCATCGAGCATCCCTAGGCCGGCACGCAAAATAGGCACAACCGTTGCCGTCTTACCAACGATTTGCTCGCCTTCTATCTCACCACACCATCCATTCATTGGAAAAGTCTCAATCTCAAAATCATGGCTTGCTTCATAAGCCATAAGACGCGACAGCTCTTTGGTCAAAGTACGAAACTTATAGGTACTACAGTCTTTTTCGCGCATCAAGCTTAACTTATGACGTATTAATGGATGATCGATGACGGTAATGCTTAAGTCGTTATTTAGCTCGCTCATAAGTGCTCTCTTATCTTTTGGGTATTCTTTAAAATAGGCTTTTAGCCTTGGTTCGATTCGAATATTAATCGTATGCTATGATAACAAAAAAACCGCTTTTCTAATGAAGAATGTTATGACCAGTGAAACTTATAAGACTGAAAGCCGCGATAATAAATTTGCTAATGCTGCAGATGAGAGGGGAAACACAACAATGGAAGCAACTACCAACGAAGCAGCTAACAATACTAACAACGCTACCGAAATAGAAACTCACCCTTTTGCGCCAGTATTGCCACCGAATGCGACCGTCATTATGATGGGCACGTTTCCACCTACTTCCGATAAATGGGCAATGCGCTTTCATTATCCTAACTTTTATAACGACATGTGGCGTATCTATGGCGGCGCCTTCTTTGATGATATCAATCATTTCAGAATCGAGGACGAAAAACACTTTGATCCTAAGCGTATCCGCGACTTTTTGTTTGAGCGTGGCATTGCTCTATGTCCCACAGTCAGGCAAGCCATTCGTGAAACGGGCAACGCCTCAGACAAAAATTTAACGGTAGTGACACCAGTGGATTTAGATACCATCTTGCCGCAAGTCCCTAAATTAGAAGCACTATTTACCACAGGCGGCAAAGCGACTGAGGTGCTGCTGAATTTATTGGATGAGCCGCCTATCAAGTCAAAGTATCCTAAGACCAACCAAAGTATCAACTATCCCTATCAATGGCAAAGCGATGACAAAGAGTTAGTAGTTAAACCGGTAAACGACTTAACCTTATATCGTCTGCCTTCTACTTCGCGCGCTTATCCTTTAGCACTTGATAAAAAGATAGCTGCTTATAAGGCCTTCTTTGAAAAGATGGGTAAGCTATAAATAGGAGGGTAGCGAAAGGTGCGGTTAGCGCAGCGCAACCCACCAATCCAAACTAAATCAAAATAAATCCAAAACAAAGCTTGACCCCGAATCGAAAGCGCGTATAATGCCACCCAGTCGAGAGGGAAGGCGGAATAATGAATAGCGCAGCTATTAAATAACCATCCAGCCCACTAAATTACTTTTAAAATAAAATAATTTAATCCTTG
>NZ_JBPYDC010000016.1:0-68577 GCF_051847575.1 Psychrobacter sp. 1U2 | reverse complement strand
GACTTGCAGCTTAAAGTCTAGGTCGTAATGCATAAAAATACCCCATAAGTTGTGTCCAACTTATGGGGGTCGGTTCAGATGAGGGCTTTACTATTTATAATTTGTTATTTTATATAGCTAATAGGTCTAGCTATTTAAAACAAGCAATGGCTTAGATTTTACCAACTAAATCAAGGCTTGGTTTTAGAGTTGCTTGACCTTGCTCCCAAGCGGCTGGGCATACTTCGCCGTCATTGTCACGAACGTACTGTGCCGCTTTTACTTTACGTACCATGTCTTTTGCGCTACGGCCGATACCTAGGTCATGAATCTCAGCGACTTTAATAAGACCATCTGGATCCACTAAGAAAGTACCACGCAGAGCAGCATTGTCTTCTTCGATCATGATGTTAAAACCGCGAGTGATTTTACCAGTACCATCGCCTAGCATTGGGTACTGTACTTTGCCAATAGCTTCTGAAGAATCGTGCCATGCTTTATGCACAAAATGGGTGTCAGTCGATACTGAATACACTTCTACGCCAAGGCCTTTTAGCTCTTCGTAATGGTTTGCCATATCTTCAAGCTCAGTTGGGCAAACAAACGTAAAGTCATGCGGGTAGAACATAAAGATCGCCCAGCTACCTTTAACGTCTTCTGAGGTGATGGTTTTAAATTCACCGTTTACAAACGCTTCGGTTGAAAATTCTGGGATTTCTTGATTAATAATAGCGGCCATGAGTGGCTCCTTTTTTGTTAAGTTTATGGTTACAGAAATAATAATGATTAGATCGATAGGTTTTTAGAGAGCAAATAAAATAATGAAGCTATCTACATTCTACATTAAGATATCTACTATGCTAGCTGCGGTTAATTGCCGTTTTTAATAGTGCAATCCATCTTGCTGCTGGCTTTACCTATCTGGGTTACAAAACAAACTATACGCGAATTCTATGGTTAATCCAGTTAAAAGTTTTTAATTTGATGTTTTGTTTTATTAATCTTGTTAAACTATTCTATCCGCTGTTACTCATTAAATAATAATACGTAAAGCGCCTATATCTATCGATTTGCGAGCGATAAGATAAACCAATACTTTCACAAAACTTCTAAACTGCATCAGAGAGCTTCTATGATTACTTTACGTCAACTCGAATTTGCCTTGGCCGTTGCTAAGCATCGTCACTTCAAACGCGCCGCTGAAGATTGCAATATTTCGCAATCAGCCTTGAGCTTAGGAATAGCAGAGCTAGAAAAGCAGCTCGATACGCAGATTTTTGAGCGCAATAACAAGCAAGTGCTGATAACCCCTATTGGGCAAGATATTTTGACTCGTGCCCAGCGTATATTTTCTGAGGTCAATGATCTCACGACTCGCGCTCATAGCCATCAAGCGCCGCTGGCTTATCCGATGACGGTTGGTATCATTCCGACCATCGCCCCGTATCTGTTGCCTAAGGTCTTGCCCGCGCTTCGAGCACATCACCCTGAATTTCGCATGACTATTGTCGAGCAGCAAACCGAGCGCTTGCTCGAACAAGTGCGCTACGGTCATATCGATACGGCTATTATTGCACTGCCTTATGCGGTTGATGGACTGCACAGTTTCGAGTTTTGGTCGGAGGACTTTTTTGCCGTATTCCCCAAAGATGATGTGCATGCCAAGCTTGATAGCATTAACGCTGATGAGCTCGCGACCGCTAATCTGATGCTATTAGGCGAGGGGCACTGTTTAACAGACCAAACCCTATCTGTCTGTCATTTCGATCGTGAACAGATGAAATCGAGCTTTTCTGACGCGAGCCTAAATACTTTAATTCAGATGGCGCTAGCTAATATGGGCACAACGTTAGTCCCTGGGATGGCGCTAAATCAGCTGCATTTGCACAACCAAAACGCGGTCGCTGTGCCATTAAGCGAGGCAGGGCCGCATCGGCATATTGCTTTTGTCACGCGTCTCAACTATGCCCGTGTCGATGATGTAAATTTGTTGGGTAATGTGTTCAAGCAAGCGCTAGAAGAAGCGGCTGATAAGAGCTGAGCAAATATGACAGATATCTTGCCGATCTCCTCTAAACTCAGCAAATACTTTGCGCAGCATCTACTAGTTACTAATAGCGATATGACAAATGCGAGAGTTAATGTGCTTTGGCAAGATCTCGCAAAGCGCTATAGTGAACCTGAGCGCGCTTATCATACGCTCACACATTTACAGCAGCTTTTTCGTGAGTTTGAGCAGATTAAATATAAACTACAGCAACCGTCCATCATAGCTTTAGCACTGTTTTACCACGATGTAGTTTATGATCCAACACGTAACGATAATGAGCTCAAAAGCGCCGAGTATGTAATAGAAGTCCTAGATCAATATTTAAGCGTTGAACAAATTAGGCGCATCTATAATTTAATAATAATGACCGCAGATCACCAATTAAACGACGAATACGATAGCGATGCCGCCTATTTATTAGATATGGATTTATCTATCCTAGGCGCGAGTTGGTCTAAGTACAGACAGTATGCCAAAGCAGTAAGGCAGGAGTATCGTCACGTTGCAGACGCGGAGTATCGCGTGGGACGCACTGAGGTATTAAAAAACTTGCTCGCTCATCCAAGACTGTATTTGAGCGATTATTACTATCAGCGGTTGGAGACGCAGGCTCGGAAAAATATTCAGCGAGAGATTACTGCGCTTGTAGTTTAATAAATAGCTCACTGCCCTGGCGCGCGGGATGTGAATTGTAACAAGGCTCCATAATCTCGATATCAAAGTGCGTCTCGAAGCGTCTTTTATATTCCTCAATATCGCCACCAAACGGCGGATGAGTATTACCAAAGTCTCTGTTAAATAGTACACCTACTAACTTGCCTTTTGGCTTTAATAAATTTTCCATCTGCTGTACATATTCATTACGGCGCTGCGGGTTTATCGCACAAAAAAACGTCTGCTCGAGCACCCAATCGAACTGATAGCGCTCAGGTGATAATTCAAAGAAGTCCGCACAAATTAGCTGCTCAGACGGAAAACTAGGATAACGCTCGGCAAAGTCGGCAATTGGCGCTGGCGCGAAATCCACCAGTGTGACATTGGTAAAGCCTTGCTCATGCAGATAACCGACCTCGTAGGCATTGCCCGCCCCTGGTACTAAAATAGCTTGGTCTTTAGCTGACTCAGGCAACTGGTCGATATAGGCTTTGAGCGGTGGCGACACCTCGCCCATATCCCAACCGATACTGTCTGACTGGTAACGCTGCTGCCAAAACTCGGCTTGATTGACGTTGTCCATAACTTATCCTTTTTCTCTAAACAACAAAGCTTTCGATAATTAGTCTAACTTCCCACCTTTCCCCGCTAACTTATCATGCCACTGCTTATACTCCGGCATCGCTGTCGCCACCGTTTGCCAAAATGCCGGGCTGTGATTGGCGTGGTGCAAATGACACAGCTCATGAACGATAACGTACTCGGTGCACTCTATTGGATAGGCCGGCAAGTACACTGATAGCCAAATACGGCGTGCGCGCGTATTACAACTCCCCCAGCGCGTGTGCATTTTTTTGATGCGAGTCTCGGTCGCTTGTGCACCAACAATAGGTTGCCATTTCTCAAACAGCGCTGGCATAACTTGTGAGAGTTGCTGACGGTAAAGTGCGATTTTTTTGTCATGATTCAGCGTAAAGGTTTGCTGCTCACCCCATAACCAAAGCGGTTCGTCTGTTTTTGCTAAGTTAGATTGTAGGTGCTGCTTCTGTTTACGCTGATAATTCTCTAGCACTTGCTGATGGTGAGCTAGCGCCCACGAGACACGTTTATCGATAAACTGTGCCATCTGCATAGCATTGATAGAAGTCGGTACAGAGACCGTTAGTAGATTGGGCTTTAGGCGAAAGTTGATATTTTTGACGCGTTTTTTGCTGATCTGCAGCTCAATCTTAGCTGCCGCCAAACGCTCGATAGCGCTCTGTAATAAAGGCGTCGTATCTATCATGTTTCTAGCAGCAAGGTTTCGGCTAAGCATGTAGCGGTCTCATCAAAGCGCCTGCAAATGATTATCAAAAGACATCTTATGGTATCGCTTATCGCTGGTGATTATTCTATTTTGCTTATCGACACTTAAAGTTGTTAATTGCCCTTGCCCATCGCTAACAACAAAACCGCCTTGCTCGCCAACACTCACTGAGGCTCCAGCACAATCAAGCAAAGCAATCGAATCAATAAGCTCATAAGTGTTTAAGTCGTAAATAGCCGCGCAGCCTCCAATAGGTGTGGTGACACAAAGTAGATTACGCTCACTATCGACAGCGACGCTTGCGATATACTGATGGAAGCGCTGCCATTGATTATTCGGCATAGTCAGTGGGGCAAACTCAATATCACCGCGCTGATGCGTCAACACTAACGGCACATTAATATGCTTCTCGCCTTGGAATTGAACCCCTATCATAACCGTTCCATTATCATGCATAGCCAAGTGACGGATACTCATCTGATTATGCTGAGGGGTTATTTGCTCTAGTAGCTCGCCAGTATAACGATTGAGATAAACTAAAGATGGACGCATGCTATCTAAATTCAGCTCCTCACGTGAAGCCTGTTCGGTCTTGATACCGCCATTAGCAACAATCAAAGTCTCGCTATCAGGATGCATAATCAGCTCATGCGGACCGATACCGTATGAGTCAAATTCAGCAATTTTTTGATAGTTATTAATTGCATCGTATATACCAATTTTACCGTCTAAACTGACAGTATCGTTTTCGGTAATATAAAGCTGCGAACCATCAAGGCTATAGCAAGCATGACCATAAAAGTGACGGTCAGTGGCGGCTTCGATAGCGTATTTCACCTGTCCAGTAGCGGTATCTAAAACCCAAAACCCTTCACTAGGACGGCGACCCATTACTACGACATCGCGAGCTTCAGTTTTCTTACTACTGCTAATAAAAGGCTGCACCACGATATCATGCACGCGCTCTGGCATGGTGGTTTGCCAGACGATTTGCCGATCGGCATCGATACCGACGACGCCAAAGTCATTCTCGTTATAATTGTCGTTACCATTATTCGAGATCAAACGCTTGGGCATCGCCGCCACCCCGCTCACCCAACAGACTGGGCGCGATAACATAGTAGTGATATAACGTTCGCCTATTCCATTGTCGCTATCTTTAGGATAACTTTGATAAGCTAATTTCGCTTGCCGATAAGCATTCTGTAGTCGCGGTAATTGCGCTGATGGCAATAGTTGCAGCTTAGCCTTGATGCCAACCACGTAGTCTTGCAAACGAGCGTCTGGTTGCTGCTGCTTGCGGTAGTAATGATGCACGCCTACTAGCGCTGCTGTTGCCGAGACAGTGCTTAGCAAGGTGTTGAGCGCGGTATTGATTAAAGGCCCTTCCTTACCTTTTAAGTCGCTAGGTTTAGTTATAGCAGTGCTATTAGACTTTTTATTATTCATCTTTTATACCTTAACAGGTCAGCAATATAGAACTATCAATAAAAACTCTAACTTATCTGCACTCAAACTAACAAGCCTAAAGACAATGGCTACTAAGCGTTTGAGAACACTGTATTAATCACCATCGGTACTATTAAAACCAACACGGATACCTAGCGTCGGAATCAATTGACGTTTGATAACTCGGGTAATCTCTGCCATTTGCTCAAGCAATTGCTGCTGATCGGCTTTATCCGCTTGCGTAATATCTTCTGGCATTTGTGCTAGCAAAGTTGTCGTCTGCGCTAAGGCAGTCGATAAGTTATTACCGACGACGCTCTCCTCTTTACTATTCAAGATAGCGCTCAGTACGGGATCTGTCAGTGCTTTGTTTAAGGTCGCAAGCTTAGCATTGATAATCGCGCGGCTTTGACCAGCTGTAGCGGCAGGTACGTGGCCTTTAGCTGTGCCGGTGAGACCTAACGGCTGGTCGATAGCGCTTGCTTTGGTAGTTTCAATCATCGACAGTAAAGAGTTAAACCATTGATTGAGGCCTTGATCGCTGTCCGCAGTTCTATGAATAGCGAGCAGCTCCGTGGCATTATTTTGCCAATTATTCTCAATCGCTGTTAGGCGCGCGCTTAGAGCACTACTTGCACTTAATACATAAGCGCACTGTGCTGCATTTAAGCTCTCATTGGCATACAAGGCTTCCTCTAGACCAGGGACGCCTTGCACAATAGCACTCTCGTCAGCGAGCTGCTCTTTGGTCAGATTAGGATTGGCAGCGATAAGATCGGCGACCCCGTTATGCACTAAGCCGCGTTCATCGGGGTAGTAGTTAATATATAGATTACTCATGCTCTCACTTGCTGGGCCGAAATTAATCATCTCGGCACTGGCCCATGCTCGCGCTAACACTAGCCACTGATCGCGTAGTACTTGCAGCTCAATCCCGCTGACAGGCGCTTGCTGGCAATGCTTTGTCGCTAATTCATGCAAGAGAGTACTTTGCTTAGCAGCATCAGCGTAAGCAGGAATGATCAGGTCATCAGCGACATGGGTTAGGTAGGTTTTTTCAGTTTCCGCGCTAATCTCTACAGGGATAACTGCAGCTGTAGAGCTAGCATTTGCATCGGTTGCATCTGCAGTCGCGCTATTTTCCTCTACCACTTTTTGACTGTCATTATCAGTCGCTTGCTTTTCATCAGCAGGCTTAACGCAGCTGATAAGCAGACCTGCGCTCAAAGCCGATAACACCATGACTAAAGCAGGATTAGCTTTATTTTTTTTCATATTTTTCTCGGTATATTTATTTCAATTTAGTATCGACTACAGCGATTTTAAAAAGGCGTTAAGCTCAGCTCGGCCTTGTTTATCAAGTTTCAGCACTTTTTGTTGTTGACGCTGTGCTTCACCGCCATGCCAAAGCACTGCTTCCATCAGTGTACGCGCGCGTCCATCATGCAAGAACGTCGCTTGCGGATCGACGGTTTGTGCCAGACCTATGCCCCATAGCGCAGGAGTACGCCACTGGTAGGAGTTGGCAAGAAACTCAACTTGCGCGTCCTTTGGTGGCAGCTTACCGGCGATAGTACGATCGGCAAGATCATCGCCCATATCATGCAAGAGTAGATCGGTATAAGGATAAATCACTTGTCCATGCTGCTCAAGATGATCATCGTCCGTTTTTGGTAGCTCATATCTGGGCGTATGACAACTTTGACAGCCCATCTCATAAAAGCGCTTTTTACCCGCTAAGACGAGCTCGCTATCAGCATCACGGCGATGCGGTACGGCTAAGTTGCGAGTATAGAACTCTACAAATTTGGCCACTTCATCACTGACCTCGACAGGCGATTTACCATCGCCTTGATCATCAGCGCCAGTGGTCGCATTAAGACAGGCGGTTTGTAGTGGCGTGCAAGACTCGGTAGGACGAATCCTTGAGGTCAGACCCATGTCTTCATTAAAGGCGCTTTGATTTTGCGTTAGCAGCTTAGTTTGTCCGGCTTTCCAGCCAAAGCGGCCCAAGGTAGTTTTACCGGTTTGCGGATCCATAACCCAGTTAAAGGTACCGCGAATACCGTCGTTATTTTTATCCTCACTATCGGCTTGTTTTTTGATATCTGCATCAGGGATTTGCTCGAGTAGCCCTAGCCCTATCATCGGTAAAGCCACACGCGGGGACACCATTAGCTCATCATCAAAATCGCCGTAGCCTGGATGAGTCAATTCAAAAGTTGGCGTACGTAGCGTCTCGACATGACCATCAGCAAAGGTAACTGGTTTATCCGTCCAACTCACCGTTACTCGCGCCTCAGCTGACACCCCTTCAATACCGCGATCCTGCAATTGACCGCCATACATAGGGTGCGCGACTTTTTCGATAAGCGAGTCTTTGAGTTGCTGCTGCTGCTCATTGGTTGTCGCTGGCATAGCGAGACGAATCAATAAGCTATCGGCATCGTCTTCGCTAGTCATCGGGGCATGACCACGACCGTCTTTGACATGACAAGACTGACAAGCGGCGACATTGAATAATGCGCCAAGACCATCGCGGCTATCGGTACTAGCCGGCGCAATCACCCAAGGCTGCTTAAAAAAAGCATTACCAATAAAGAAGTGGCCTTTACGCGAGGCGGTCAAATTAGAAGAAGGTTTTGAATAGCTCTCGCTACTGGTTATGGTAATACCCGTGTCGCCGCCTTGCTTGATCTCTTGCGGATCAAAAGTCGCTAACGTCTGCATAGGCACACCTGCGATAGCTTCTATGGTTTGCCTGCGCTCGCTAGATAGCGCCGAGTCTAAAGTGGATTTTTTTTCTGAAACAGTCTCTTGGTCCGAGACATTTTCTGTAGGCTGACAAGCCGCCAAAGCCAGTGCGGATAAGCTCACCGCTATATTTAATAATAATTTATTAAAGGGTGCAGGCTTAAGTTTCGGTAGCTTAGACACTGTTGTTGAGGCTGAGAAGATGACACTCATAAAGTGACCTTATTTCCTAATAAGTGCTTTGTAGGAATGATTGCGGTATAAAATACTGAATGTAAAACGCTTCTTAGGGAAAGAGTGGAACGTCTAAATAAAAACACGTTGCCAAACTCAGTTGACAACGTGCCTGTTGTATCAATGCGGTATCGATAGCGCTATCAATAGCTTTATAAATATAAAAACAATATCAGTATAGCAAAATCAAACGCTTACGAAAATTGCTCTCATCAAAAAATACCGACTCAGCAAATATTATGCTGCATTCTTGACTCTAAAACTGCGAACCTGCATCGGCATCTAAGTTATCAATCCCCACCGCTTTGGCCGCACTTTCAATGCCAGCAGTCAGCTCTTGCAAGCTATTGATACTATTTTCGATCCAACCGCGGCGCTTGTTTTGCTCCTCAGCCGTGATGCCCTGTTTTGTCGCTTGACCAACGGTTGCAATCATTTGATCGACTTTAATCCCTTCGTTTTCACCTTTTTCAACTAATACATTAAAGGCATCTTCTACGCGTTTAAAGTCAGCGGTGAGTTTGTCCGCTTCGGCCGTATGACCTTTATCAATGAGGTACTGTTTGACACCATAACCACCAACTGATTTACCATCGACGGTTTTATAACTACCATTAAAGACGTTTTGAATACCGCGAGCATTGTTGGCGTAGCTTAGATGGGTCAAATCACTAAAGCACTCATGCTCATCTTCGGTAGAACCAGTGACAAAGGCAACTTGCATGCGCTCGGAGGCCAGCTCACCAAGCGCCAAGCTACCCATCTGATACATGATTTGACGTAGTGCGTTATCGCCTCGGCGCTCTAGCAAATCACTGCGTAACGTGTCTTCGCTCTCAGGTTGCCACTCAGCTTCCATCGCACTCAAATCATCGACCAATAACTGAGTGGCTGCTTTTAGATACTCACCACGACGCTCGCATACACTAGCATCGGCATTGACAGCATCACCGCTGGTACATTGACCCTCCGCAGTCATGTAATCGCTAACAGGACGATTACCCGCGCCTTCTCCGACGCCGTTGGTATCTTGACCCCAAAGTAGAAACTCTATCGCATGATAGCCGGTAGTGACATTGGCTTCGCTACCGCCAATCTCGCTCAGCTCAGCGAGCAGCTCAGGAGTAATGGTACTAGTATCTTGTTTGACATTGCCAACACTAATAGTATTGCTATTGATAATATTGTCTTTGCTATTGTACTCGCCCTGATAGCTGTCACTCACATAATCGATTAGCGCTTCATCAAGTGGCCAAGCATTGACTTGCCCTTCCCAGCCATCGACGCTACCTATTTCACGCTTATCGTTAGCGCTCACAAAACCTTCATCAAAACGGAATATTTCGGTCTGCGAATAAGGTTGACGCGCTGCTTTATAAGCTGCTTTTGCGGCTTTTAGGTTGTCCTCAGTTGGCGTCTCCACATAAGTATTTACTGCGTTTTGTAAGTCTTTTGCAGTCTCTAGCGAGTCTTTATAAGCGGCATGCGCCATATCTGCATAGCTGACAAGTAATCTATCAATACCTGCTTGCTCTGCTGCTGCTTGTGAGCTGGTGGTCTCTGTCTGTGTCGTTTGCGCATCAGTCGTCACAGCTTCCTCATCGGTCTGCTTTGTACAGCCTGATAGCAGCAATAAACTAGCTAGAGTCGCTGCTAGAGTCGTGGGCAGGATTCTACGGTTCGACACAGTATTGATAGTCATGGGCATCCTCAGTAAGACCTAATAGATATAAAATAAAATTATTTTGTTTGCAAATTATATTGTTATTGATAACTATTATCAACTATAAATTAGCCCGATTTTAATTTCCTCTTATGCTGCTCTCATACAAAGCTCTTGTTATTTAGAGATGTTCTTTAAATAAAAAAAAGCCAGCGTAAGCTGACTTTTAAATAGGTAATTTAACGGTATAGGCTAGCTATTGTATTAGCTATCACTTTAGTTTATGACTTAGTTAATGCTCTGTGGAGAGTTAATAGTAAGCTCAACACGGCGGTTTTGTTGACGACCATAATCAGTATTATTATTAGCGATTGGGCGCGACTCACCATATGCAACGACATTAATACGGTTAGAAGATACACCGCGAGCGCTCAAATAGTTCGCTACTGAATAAGCGCGATCTTTTGATAGACCCATGTTATAAGAAGCAGCACCGCGACTATCTGTGTGACCTGCGATATTGACAGTAGTTTGGTTATACTGATTCATAGTAGATGCAAGCTTATCAAGCGTAGGCTTGAACGAGGGGCTTAGAGTCGCATCATCAAAACCAAAGGTAATATTACCTGGCATGACTAGATCAATGTTACCTGTCGTTGGGTTTTGCTCAACAGTAACGCCAGTACCTGCCATTTGCTGCTCAAGCTGCTTGGCTTGACGCTCCATATAATAGCCCACGCCTGCACCTAAAGCTGCACCGATAGCCGCGTCACGACCTGTTTTGTCGCCGCCCGTTGCTTTAGAAACTACCGCGCCACCTGCCGCGCCCGCTAAAGTACCTAGAGCGGTCTTGTTCAGACGCTGTTGCCCAGTGTTTGGATCAGTAGTACAACCACTTAAAGCTAGACCTGACGCTACTGCTGCAATCATAAGTTGGTTACGCATAATTGTTTCCTCTCAAATTAAATGAATCGTTATAATATATAGTATCACTTGAAAACGTTGCTATTTTATTTTGATAACTTGTGATTAAAAAGCCAGTTCAGACCGCCTAGTTAAAAACAGTTGAGCTTACTTAACAGCTATATTTCTAGTTAATTATATTTTTACTTTGTCCTTAAGTAAAAAACTATAGCAATTACAAAAAACAGCTTACTAGTTATCAATGACAATCGTTACTATTATGACCAGGCAAAGCTCTCTATGTGTAATATTTTGTCATACCTCTGTACAAGAACTGCATGAATTGTTTTTGATTGATTCCATTTACTATGGAATAGATTTAGAGTCATCGGATAGAGTCCATAGAGTGGTACAAGTTTAATGACTTCTAGATTATTGAGGTAGTCCCCATTAGCCGTAATCAATTTAATGTACCGATAGTTAATATACCAATAGTTTTAGTATGATTATTTACGTTTACACTCGTACACTCAGCGAAAAAACTGCTAGAATCGATACTATTTTTTAGTCATCTTTTTAGTCATCACCACCGAGTAAGCGCCACTTAAGATCAGTAAGGATACTTTATGAAACTAGCGACATTCATGCAAAAACTCCATCAGCGCACGCCAAAGCTTGGTAAAGCCGTTTCTTTGACCACTGCTACTGGCGTGATTACTGGCACTAGTATGGCAGCAGGCTTGCCAGTATGGTTTATGGGTGCAGCCAAAGTCATTACCGGCTCAAAAACAGCTGACAAAACCGTCATCAATGTGACCAATCGCTGGATTCATAGTAATAATGCGCTGATAGATAATATTTTACCTAACAAGGATTGGCGTATCAGCCTGCCTGAGGATATCAGTCCTGAGGGCAAGTATTTGCTGATTAGTAACCATCAGTCTTGGGTCGATACCAGTATTGTGCAGTATATTAGCGAAAACCGTTTGCCACTGACGCGCTTTTTTACCAAGTTTGAGCTTATTTATATTCCAGTTATCGGTCAGGCCTTTTATTTTTTGGACTTTCCAATGATGCGTCGGCATTCTAAAGAGGCGATTGCCAAAAACCCGGCGCTCAAAGGTAAAGATATTGAGGAGGCCAAACGCGCTTGCGCTTTGTTAAAAAACAAACCCTTTACTCTACTCAACTATATCGAAGGTACGCGCTTTACTCCAGCGAAGCGCGATGCACAAAATGCTCCTTATACGCATTTGCTCAAGCCGCGTGCAGGAGGGCTATCGCTTGCTATCAATGCGTTAGGAGATGAGATTGATGGAATATTGGATATGACCATTGTTTATCCCGATGGCATACCGACTTATAGTGATTTATGGAAAGGAAATATCAAGCGCTTAGGAGTTGATGTGCGCTATATCGACATACCCAAGCAGCTACTGAACGATATGCAAAGCGAGAGTTATCAAACAGACGCTGCCGTAAAAGAGCAGTTTTTTGCTTGGGTAGAGCAGGCTTGGCAACAAAAAGATCAGCGCATCACTGACATGCTTGCCGATTTTGAAAAAAACCCTCAAAATGATTCTGTGTCTGCGGCGCAAACTACGTTAAACTCTTAAGCCATAAGTTGCCTTGATTAGTTTTTACAAGGTAAGACTAAGTCTAAACCATCGCAGACTTTATGCACTCACTACTTAACAAAAGGGATAACTGTGTCCGTACTTCATAGCGCTGCAAAGCCAACTATAGACCCAAAGCTATCCCCAGATCGTCCAAAGCCCAATCGCTTCAAGCTGACTTACGATATCATTATGATTATCGTTATCAGTATCGATTTATTTTTGATTAGTCTCGATGCTATCTTAATGAGCAATTTTAGTAGTAATGTTGCAGGATGGCTGTCACTAAGCGAAGGACTGAGCTGGTATAGAGAAGTGCTGCATGATCCACTACGTACCTTAGGTGGATTTTTTACGCTATTTTTGATTTTTGAGCTACTGGTACGTTGGGCTATTGCTATCAAAGAAAACATTTATTATCGTTGGTTTTTCTTTCCCTTTATTCACTGGTATGAAGTGCTTGGTTGTTTTCCGCAATTGCGAGCGCTGCGTCTGTTTCGAGTCGTGATTATCGGTCGTCGTCTCTATCAGCTTGGTTATCAAGTATTGCCTCAGCCTTGGTTGAACCGAATTAAGTTTTATATCGACTTAGTCTTAGAAGAGCTGTCAGATCGGGTGATACTGACCGCGATTGACAACTATCGGCAACAGCTCACTAATCCGACTACCCAAAAGTCACTTATCGAATCAAGCTTAGGCAGCAATCGTGATGATATCGAGGCGGTACTACTCGATTTGCTACGCTCTGAGCTAGTGCCGCAGCTACGCAAAATTAACAATCAATCCACGGGTGAGGATATTATCGCTCAAGAGTTGGGGCATGCTATCCAAGACGGCATCGCTAATACGCCTGAGCTGCATCGTTTGCTACGCCTGATTCCTATCGCAGGCGGTCTTATCGAGTCGCAACTGCAAAGCATCGCGCACAATATCGGCGTCAACACAGCGACTTCGCTCAATGCGCGTCTACTCGATGATAAAAACCTAGATCCCCTTATGGTTGCCATTGCCAAAGGTGTAGCACAGCTTGATATCGACCATCCTGCTCTAAACACCCTGATAGCAAAAATTATTAGTGACAGCTTAGTCGCCTTTGAAGCGCAAATAAAAGTACAGCAATGGAAACATAAGGATATGCTGAGATTCTGATTGATGCTTTTTTATGAGTACTTTCTTGATTAGTAATTTTATAGAAATATAGAAACAAGCGCTTTTATAGCAAGAGTAATCGAATCGGTTGAACCTGCTAATTTTTATGCGTAAAGGCTTGTTAATATCTAGCCACCCTTAGTACACTGTCAGCTTAATAATAGTAAATGTCTGACAATCATCATAAACGTCGTTTTACTCTGTTACTCTTACCCTGTAGTGTTTTAAGCTTAGCCTTTTAAGGATTTATATAATGACCATGACGGATACTAATAGTCAAACGGCTGCTCCTGCTATGACTTTGTATGGCAAAATGCTGACGTTTTCGCGCTTACAACTACATACTAACGACTTGAGCCTGATCGACGCACAACTGGCTACTACGCTTAGTAATAAAACTAGTAATATACCCGTGATTATCGATAGTAGTGTCGAACAGGACTTGCCTGCTTTAGTTGAATTTTTATGGTCATGGGGGCTACAGCCTATCGGCGCAGTCACTGGCATACTCGAAGAGCAAGCGCGCGCGCAGCGTCTAGCCATATTTCCCGCTGACGGTAAGCGTATTGAACGGATTTTACCGGTCAAAAAGCCTGCCACGCAGCCAATAGCCGATAGCCGCGTCGAAGCTACTGATAACTCTAATAATAGTGCTATCAATGACGCAGATTCGGTAACGCCTGATTCTCAAACTAGTGCAGCCGCAGCAGCGACAGACTCCGAATCTTGGCTACCTACTGAACATATCACCAGTATGATTTATGATCAAATGCTCCGCTCAGGTCAGAGCCTAAATCACGTTGGCGGCGACTTAATCTTGACCAATAGTATCAACAGTGGCGCTGAAGCGATCACTGATAATAGCCTACACGTGTATGGCCGTGCTCAAGGGCGCCTGGTCGCCGGTGCCACAGGCGACAAAGATGCTCGTATATTCTGCCAAGTATTTAACCCTTCGTTAGTCTCGGTCGCCGGTACTTATTGTTTGCGTGACAACCTACCTCAAGATATCATCGACAAATCGGTGCAGGTGCGTTTTGTAGAAGGTGAAGGATTAGTGTTTACGGTTATGGATGGCGCCTAGTTCTTGCTATAGTAAGTCTTTGGTAGAAAGGATTGACTCATAAGAAATATAACGGTAGTTTACGGTAACAAAACTGCGCTACCATAACCTTGTTAATCCGCCATTATGGGTAGTTATTTTTATATACTATTGATAAACATTGAATTAATATAGCTTAAAGGGCAATAGCGGTAGCAACTGTAACTCTCTATCGATTTATGTTAGGGTTACGGGCGCAGACTGTAAATAAACCTTAAGTTTCAAACATCGCTAATGGTTTCGATAACTGTGAGCGCATGGCGAGTTAAAATTTATTCAATAGCTGTTTTATTAGGGTCTAGAATGGACTCTAGCTTTCATTCATTCATAGGAGTGTGCCACTGTGGCAAAGATTGTTGTAATCACTTCAGGCAAAGGCGGCGTCGGTAAAACCACGACTAGTGCCTCTTTTTCCGCCGGTTTAGCATTACGTGGCTATAAGACAGTGGTCATTGATTTTGATGTCGGCCTGCGTAACTTAGACTTAATCATGGGTTGTGAGAACCGTATTGTCTACGACTTCGTTGATGTCATCAACGGTAACGCCCGCTTGTCACAAGCTTTGGTCAAAGACAAGCAACTTGAAAATTTATATATATTGCCTGCCAGTCAAACTCGTGACAAAGATGCGCTTACTGATGAAGGTGTCGCTGAGGTTATGGCTGAGCTGTCTAAGCAATTTGATTATATTATCTGTGACTCTCCAGCCGGTATCGAGCGCGGAGCACAATTAGCCATGTATCATGCCGATGAGGCCGTTATCGTCACTAACCCTGAGATCTCGTCAGTACGTGACTCGGATCGTATCATCGGTATATTGCAAAGCCGCACTAAGAAAGTTGAAGAGAATCAAGGAACCGTACGCGAGCATCTTATCATTAGTCGCTATAATGCTGAGCGCGCGGCAGCTAATGAGATGATGGACATTGATACTATCTCGAACGACATTCTAAAAGTGCCTTTGCTTGGCGTCATTCCCGAAAGTCATTCTGTACTTGAAGCTTCTAACCATGGTGAGCCGGTTATTCACTATACCGATTCGGTAGCAGGTCAATGTTATGATGATATTGTTGCGCGCTTCTTAGGAGAAGAGCGACCACTACGTCATATTGATGTGAAGAAAAAGAGTTTATTACAGCGCTGGTTTGGGGGTTAAGGATGAGTAAAAAGAAAGGATTTTGGAGCAGTTTATTTGGCACAGAAGACAACCGCAGTGCCGGAAGTGCCAACATGGCCACTGAACGATTAAAAGTAATCGTTGCTAGTGAAAACCGCCTGAATAGTCGGTTAACCACAGACCGTATCGAAAAGATGAAACGTGAGATATTAGAAGTGGTGAATAAATACGTCAACGGCGTTCAGATTGATGATGTTAATATCAATCACCGCTCTGAAGATAGCCTTGACGTGTTAGAGATGAATATTAATTTGCCTGAACACAAGCGCTGATCTTGTTAGCTGACTTATTACAAGCACTCTGTAAATATTAGCAGCAGCGCTAACAATAAAGCCCTAAACATAAGTGTTTAGGGCTTTATTGTTAGCGCTTTATTTTTATCAGCTTTTAGATTTATCAATTCTCAGATGTATAACCCTTCAAGTTCTCTATTAGCGTCTTTACTGCTATAACTCTAAATAGACTTATTAAAATAGGTGAGAGGTTTAAAAGGCCTACTGGCTGACAGTGACTCGCTGATACGCGATTTTGTCTAAATCTGGTACGATATAGACCGTCTCTTCAATGATAATCGCCTGAAACAAATAAGAGGTAATTGACTCTTCGCTTACCTCGTCATCTGTTGCGCTTGTATCCATGACGCTATCTTTTTCATACTCTTTTGGTAACTCGCTATCTTGAACTTCGGAGATACTGACTTCAATACGGCGTAGCTCACCTTTGGTGTATAAAGCTAAGCGCTCCTGTGCCGTATTACCTTCCAACACAACCACTGTATCTGGCACTTGCTCTTTAGCTAGCAAACGAAATACTGCAACTGACTGCTGCTGCCAAGCATAAGTCTCAACAGACTCCTCGATGCTGTTCTGAGCTGCCTCGCTATAATCTCCAATATAATCTAGGCTATCTAGTATCAGTGAGCTTGGTACTATCCAGTCTGGTTGATTCATCGCCGGGATAATAGTAGCTTCAAGCATACCGTTAGCGGCAGTCAATAGACTAACGGCTTCGAACGAATGTTTCTTTATCTGACTCATACACCACTCACAGTAGATAGAAAGGTTACTCAATAAGAGACCATTTAAGTCTTTAGAGGCTTAACAAAGGCTTAAGTTGTCTTTGCTTATAATCGCTAATGCTTAATCGTAAAGCTGCAGATATAAGCCTTATACCTGTTGCTTGTCATCAATTTTTATACTTAGCAATGCCTGAATTTTTTCTAGTAGTTCGCTCTCTTGGAAAGGCTTACCCATATAGTCATTAACACCAGTCTCAAAGGCTCGCGTGCGATGTTTATCGCCAGTACGCGAAGTAATCATGATAATCGGTATCTGTTGCAAACGCTGATTATTACGGACTTGGGTCGCCACCTCAAAACCATCCATGCGCGGCATTTCGATATCAAGCAGTATCAGATCAGGCGTAGATTGTTGCAAAATCTCCATAGCGTCGACTCCGTCTTTGGCGACTACAGCGTTTAGACCTTGGCGCTCTAAGAACCGAGAAGTTACTTTACGTACCGTTACAGAATCATCTACTACTAAGATAGTCGCTTTGCGTTCTGCCGCTTCGAGGTTAGACTTTGGCTCGACAGCTTGAGTTGGCGTCACTGTTTTAATAGTCGACTGACGCAATAGTGCAATAATATCTAATATCAGCATGACTGAGCCGTTACCCATAATAGTAGCGGCTGAGATTCCTGCTAAGTGCGACAACTGTTGTCCCATAGGTTTAACAACAACCTCGATACGAGAGCCGGCAATCTGATCGACTTGTAAGGCTAAGTTCTGACCTGAGCTGTTTTTTACGATAATCACCGGTAAGCTGGTGTTGGTATTCATCATTAGCTCATTGAACTGACTACCCGATATTAACTCATTAAGATAGCGGACACGATAGTCTTTATCTTCAATCTGCATGGTTTCTTTAGCGGAGTGATAATAGTCGTATAGCGCTTCTGGATTAACTCGGACTACCCTCTCAATTTGGACCAGTGGAATAGCATAATAGCGATCTGCTACTCGGACGACTAAGGCGTCAGAGACCGCTACTGTCAATGGTATGCGCATAGTAAAGCGTGTGCCCGCGCCGGTCTCAGAGCTAACAGAGACGGCTCCGCCTAACTGGCGGATTTCACTGGCGACTACATCCATGCCGACTCCGCGGCCAGAGATTTGGGTGACTTGTTTTGAGGTTGTTACCCCAGCATTAAAGACGTACTGCATGACCTCTATATCAGTGTATTGATACTCGCTTGGGTTGATTAAGCCCTCTAAGACCGCTTTTTCGCGAACTTCATTAACGTCGATACCGCGGCCATCATCAGTGAGATGAATGACCACCTCACTACCTTCACGTAATACCTCTAAGGTAATATGGCCGCTACGATCTTTACCTGCCGTTAAGCGCTCTTGTGGGCTCTCAATGCCATGATCCACCGCGTTACGTAGCATGTGCTCTAAAGGCGATGTAATACGTTCTAAGATGGTTCTATCTAGCTCATCATCCGCGGTAATAATCGTTAGATCTACCGACTTATTCAGCTCATTTGCGGTTTGCCTTACAATTAAATCTAAGCGCGGTTTTAGGCGCAGGAACGGCACCATTCGTGAGTTCATCAGACCATCTTGCAGCTCAGTTTGGGTACGAGATAATTGCAAGAGCAAGTTTTCGTTATCTCGAGTTTTTTCGAGCAGTGTATTATTAATATCGATTAAATCTGAAGCAGACTCTGACAATGATTTTGACAACTGATTCAGTGAGGAGTACTGATCCATCTCGAGTGGATCAAAATCTTCAGATTGGATTAACTCTTCATCAATCTGCGATAAGATCTGGGCCTCAAGCTCAATCTCCATACGGCGCAGCTGATCAGCTAGACGCTGGACCGTAGCGCTCATCTCGCCGATGCTGCCAGTCAGGCTGCTCATACCCATATCGATACGCGCGCGGTTGATCGCTGACTCCCCTGAGAGGTTAATCATATGCTCAACTAGACTACCAGAGATACGGATCATCTCATCGCTACTATCCATACTGCGCTCAGGCTCAGCGAAACTACCAGACATAGCCGGCATCTGACTGATGTCCATATCGCCGCGCACCTCTCGCTGTTTAGCTTGTACAGCTAATATCGCGCTAATCTCAGTCTGTAAAGACTCAGTCGGTACGTGTTTGGAGGAGAGAGTGTCTTTGCTAAAGTCTTGCAACGCGTTAATCAGCGCCGTTGGCATAGGAGGATTAACGTGATGTTTGAGGATAAATACCGCATCCTTTAGCCAATCATGACAGCTAATCAATAGCTCAGAGATAATCTTGGTCGCTGGACGACGCCCAATCGCTAAAGACTCATAGACGCTTTCCATCTGGTGCGCAAGATCAGCGATACCATTGGCCGCTACCATACGCGCGCCACCTTTGATGGTGTGCAAGTCTCGCTGTAGAGTCTGTACCGCTGCCACATCGCTGGTATTATTTAAGAATAGTTGCAGATATTTTTGACTGTTTTCGACCAGTTCTTCTGCCTCTTCTAAGAAAACCTCCAAAATATCAGCGTCGGGCAAGCCCTTTGACCAAGATTTCGCTATTAACGACTCTAAGCTGATAGTCTCAGCGGCGGTAGTTGGCTCTACCTGCCCCTCACTATCAGCCGTTACCGTCTGCGCAGGATTCTTTAGAATTGGCAGTTTTAGAGTGACTGTTTGCGGTAGCACGTTTTGTTGCTCAAACTCATTTAGCTGCTCGATGAGCTCACGAGTCCAAAATGACTGCTGATAACGCGCGACGTATTCGAGCTGTAACGACAAGGTATCTTGTATCATTTGCATGACACTGACCCACTGTAGGCTTGCTGATACCTTATCATTAATAAAGGCTTCATAGATGCTTTCAGCAGCGTGCGTCAGATCGCCAATACTTCGGATACCTGCCATCCGTGCACCACCTTTGATGGTATGCAAGTGACGCTGCAATACTTTTAGCGTGCTGATATCAGTGACGTCTTGACGCCACTGATTGAAGGTTTGGGCAATAGCGCTATCAAGCTCCTGCGCCTCTTCTAAGAAGATTTCCAATAGCTCAACATCAGTATTGACGGCCTCTAATTGTAACTCTTCCACCGAGATGCTTTCGACGACAGGTTGTACATCCAAAGTCTCAGTTGACACTGATAACAGCGCTTTATTATCAGCGTCATTCTCGCTAGTAGCGGCAAGCTCGCCGGCATGATGCTGGCGATGACTACTGATAGCCGCTTGCAAGTCATCGAGTATTGCGTGATTTACTTTGAACGACATACGTCCTGCTAAAGAGTCGAATAAAGCCACTAAATGAGTATGAGCGGCTAATAATGCAGCTTGAATATGGATATCATTACTCGCTTGGGGTGAGCTAGTAAGGTAGCTATAACTATCAGCTAGCGCAGTTAGTATCGCTGTAAATTTCGGCGACTTGGCAGTACTATTTGCTAAGCGTGAAATCTGCTGTGCTATTTGCTCGATATAATCCTCAAGCGACTCTGTACCGAGCTCAGTGAACGCCTCTTCTAACTGCCATTCCGCATCTAACAAAGTATCGATATCTAATGCTAGTAGCTGCTCTATACTTAACTCGTTATCAGTTGGCGTACTCGGCTCTTCTGAGCTATCTAGCATCGCTTGTAGAGACTCTACGTCTTGCTTACTCTGGGTAGTCGTTGCCGAAGAGTGCTGCTGAACATTTTCTTCATAAGCATTTAGGTAGCCTTTGATGAGCGCTACCGACTGCGCTAACGCTTCTATATGTTGGGCATTGAGTGGAGTATCATGTTGCTGCAAATGCTCTAAGCTTTTTTCAATAGTTGCACTAACGTCACTAATGGCTGCCAATGCGTTAGAACCCGAAGCGGCGCGCATAGTATGAAAAGCCCTAACGATCTCTTCACTGACCTGTACTTGCGGCTGATGTTGATGGATACTGATAAAGTCATCAATTTGCTGCAATAACTCTTTGGCTTCTTCTACAAATATATCGAGGATTTCGCGCTCTTCGCTGCTTTGTGCTGCTATAACGATAGGTTTTTCGGTCATCATATCGTTGATAGAGTGGATGTTTTTTAACATCGTTTCAGCGCTACTGACCTCATTAACAGCCTTATCATTATGAATATTCTTGTCATCAACATCATTCATAATAACAAGGCTGTCTACTGCCGGGACCTCATCAATAGCAGTATCCGTCACTGCAGCGCTTGCCTCCGGCACTTCTTGAGGGAATAGCGCACTATAGCTGAACTCATCGCCCAACTGCTGACTATAAGCGTTTGCAGCAGCGATCCATAGTGGCACCATAGCTGGATAGTCCTGACTACCTTCTGCAAAAGTGTTAATGATCTCAGGATAAGCGGCTAACACATCAGCCACCAACTGCTTCATATCTTTCGATGGCGTCAGACTCTTATCCAAGAATCGATTAAGCATAGACTCTAGTGCCCAAGCAAGCTCAGCGCTGTAGTTAGCACCTACCATACGGCCTGAGCCTTTTAGAGTATGAAAGCCGCGTCTAATATCGGTTAAGCTAGCCACCTCTGTATCGTCTAGCTGCCAATGATCGTAAAGCGGCACAATCTCTTCTAAGACCTCATAAGCCTCTTCTATAAAAATCTCTTTGATATCAGGATCAGCGTCATCGGTATCTGCAGGCATCTGTTCTGTTTTTTCTACAAAAGGTAGAAGCACAGCCGGTACCTCTATGGCGGTAACCTTGTCGGCCTCAGCGGTCACTGGTTGCTGTGATTGCAGCTCTGACTCAAGAGCAGACGACTCTGTCACACTGGCTTCATTAAGCTCATCTTGCGCTTCCATACCATGAGATAACGGCAAGCCGGCGAGTAAGTTATGGCTTTGTAAAATAATCAGAGCAGGATCGAGTTGTGGCGGCTGTGCGGCGCTAAAGTTGGTAATCAAAGTCGGTAGCTGCTCTACCACCTGGGCCATTAAGCTGAAGACTTCATCATTAACCGGCAAAGACTGGTCTAGTAGATGAATCAGTATATTTTCAATAGCGCACGCCGTCTCACTGATGCTAAAAGCGCCAATCATCCTTCCTGAGCCTTTGAGGGTATAAAAGTTATGATGTATCGCTGTTAATGGCGTTAAGTCATGGATATCTTGTTGCCAAACAGGTAATAACTTCGTTAATTCTGCCAAACTCTCTGTGGCTTCCTCTATAAAGATCTGACGGATCTCTTCATTCATATCGAAAACATCAGGCTGCACTTGCGCTCTCGCCGTTTGCCAAGCTGTCAAGGCTACTGCATCACTGTCGTCGAAGCGGTCTTGATTAGCATTAGCAGCATCAGTATTAGCCACACCAACACTAGCATCAGTGCTCTTAACGTTATACGTTTCAGTCATTTGCGCGGACAATCTCTCGATCAGCGCGCGCGATGAGTCATCTAGTGTAGCAAGAGAGCTCATATTAATATAAACCATCGCCAATAGCTTATCGAGTAAATCATCAAAAGAGCGATTGTCTAAGTCTTCTACTGCGCTAGCGTCTTTGTCTTGTTGACCGATGGTCTGCTGATAGCTCGTCTCAAGCAGCTGATCTAATCCTGATAATAGTGGCACATAGTCTTGTGGTAAGGGTGATTGGTTATGAGCTAAATTATGTAGCCAAAGCTCCGCTAAGTACCATAAGCGCTGCTGTTTACTATAATTGTCTTCAGATAAATCAACGCCTTGCCATAAATAATGACAAGCCTTGGCAAGCGCAGTTAGAGCTTCAGTTTCGTTAGTGTTGGTATTTAATAGCTGCTGTACTTGCTGACGCCATCCAGCCAATAATTGCTGATAGTGTTTCGGCTGTAGGGGTTCAGTTGGCGAGTATTCAGGAAGATAGTTAGGCGCATTAGCCTCAGTCAAAAAAGAGCTAATCGTCTTATAAAATTGGGTGATTTGCTCAGCAGTAGCATCCGTGCTGCTCTGCCAGCCATCAGACAGCTGTGATAATTGCTCTTTCGACAAAGGCAGCAATGATCCTAGCGCCGCGATATCATTAGGCTGGTTTTTCATAAGGTGGTCCCAAATCGTTTATATTGCGAGTCTTATCAAGTATTGACTGACTGACAGCGGCTAAGCCACAAAGACTCATTATCAGACCATAACTATAATGACCAAAGCCGTTATAGCTATCGCTCGATAACGATAAGTTGTGACTCATCTTTTAACCTCAGTAGTGCTCTAAATACCAAATGTCGGTAGTGCCATTTAACGCCAATAAGGCATTAAACAATCTCTTCGACATCCTCAAAATGCTCGTCATCATTAGAGACTTTGAAACCAGTGACTGACTCTTGCAAGGCGGCTGCCATCTCATTTAGCTCACCGACTGAGCGCGCGGTTGCCATCGTACCTGAGGAGGTTTGTGAAGTAATACCTTGAATAATCGTCATGGTGTTAGAAATCTGACCGGCAGAGGCAGCCTGCTGCTGTGCAGTATTAGAGATGCTTTCGATAAGATCGGCCAAAGTGTTCGATACTTTTTGTACTTCTTCTAGAGCCTCACCCGCATCTTTTGCTAAGCGAGCGCCGCGTACTACCTCGGAGGTCGTTGATTCCATTGAGGTTACCGCTTCACTGGTATCGGCCTGAATGGTATTGACCAAGGTTTTGATCTGTTTGGTGGCGTTGGCTGAGCGCTCTGCTAGACGCTGTACTTCATCGGCAACAACCGCAAAACCTCGTCCGGCTTCCCCTGCCATCGATGCCTGAATAGCGGCGTTCAATGCCAAAACGTTCGTTTGATCAGCAATATCATTAATCAAGCTAACGATATCGCCAATCTCTTGCGAGGACTCACCCAAACGCTTAATACGTTTAGAGGTTTCTTGAATCTGATCCCGAATGACGTTCATACCTTCTATCGAACGCTGAACCACTTCAGCACCATTATGAGCAATCGCAACCGAGCGCTGGGCAACATTTGCCGACTCAGTAGCGTTGTCAGAAACTTGGTCAATTGAGACGGTCATCTCACTGATAGCTTTAGAGACACTAGCAATCTCTTGTGTTTGATTTTCAGAAGCTTCTACCAACTCTACGGCGTTAACCTGAGTTTGTTCGGTAGAGTTTGTTACCCTATCCGCTGTCTCGTTAATAACCAGTACCAGCTCACGTAACTGCTCAATGGCAAAGTTAACGGAGTCAGCAATCGCTCCAGTAAAATCCTCTGAGACCGTAGCATTAACGGTCAAGTCACCATCTGCCAAGTCAGCGAGCTCATCAAGCAGGCGCAAAATAGCCATCTGGTTACGCTCATTCTCTTCTTGGATTTGGCTTGAGCGTTCTGATTCGATATTGGCTTCTTGACGACGGCGCAGTGTTTCTTGTTCAATCAATAAGCGTTCGTTAGCACCTCGTTCTTTAAGCAGCCGTGACAAAGCGTAAGCTGCTCCAACCAGCGCTACTATAAAGATAACAGCGGGCAAAGATATCAGCTGATTAAAATCATTCACATATTGGCTGATTGACGCCAGTGAGCTGACAAGCCATATCAAACAGGCCACACTCACTAAAGCAAAAACGGCTAATACAACTCTCCACTTGCTTGCAGCATCTTTTACAGCTGGTGTTTGGTTACTGACACCAGTACTAGGACTTTTTATAACATCACTCATCGTGCTTATTCCTTTCAAACAGTGGTCTAAGTTATATCATGACTGAATTGACTAATTGTACGTGCAGGATTTACTCTTTACTTATATAGCGGCATCTATATAGCGCTTGTCTTGCGCCAGTAAGCTTGGCATAAAAACAAACCAATCTTCATCATCTTTAAGAAACTTACCATGATTATAAGGCGCAAAAGCCGAATCACTAGGTAAGGCTTCAGGGCGGTATTGATCCTGGGTGAACTGCTCAATGCCTAAGACTTTGTCGACAATGAGACCTGAGAACACCGTATGATGATCGATGACCAATACCTTTCTTGAGCTGTCTTGAGCCGAGGTGCTCGGTGTCTGTAAGAACTTTGCCAAATCCGTCAGTGGTAACAATCGGCCACGTACATTAGCAATACCAAGCAGCCAAGGCTGAACTAACGGCATACTCGTATATTCGGGCATAGTCAGTATCTCCGCCACCTCGCCTAGAGGCGCAACCAAACGCTGACCACTGCTCTCAAAGACTACTCCGCGCCAGTCATAGTCTTTTCTACCCTGACGACCGCTGCTGCGTGCATTAGCCAAATCAGCCAGACGCAAAAGCTCAATAAACCCTCTAGAAGCCACAATTTACCCCATAACTTTACGAATAATGCGCATAAGCTCAAGCTCGTTGATAGGCTTGGTCAGATACTCAGTAGCGCCTTGACGCTTACCCCATACTCTGTCTGTTTCCTGACTTTTGGTGCTGATAATTACCACTGGGATGTGTTTGGTAGTACGATCGCGAGTGATTTTACGAGTGGCCTGAAAACCATTCATTTCAGGCATGACGACGTCCATCAAAATCACATCTGGTACATGTTCGGTAGCCATCTGATAGCCTTCGATACCATTGGTAGCCTCTATCACCTGAAAGTTATTTTTAGCCAATATATCGCGAAATTTTGCCATCTCAGACGGCGAGTCATCAATGACTAAAACAGTGGTCATGATTGTTTCCTTTGTAGTAAGTATCCGTAGGATCTATTATAAAAATATGCCAAAACGAGTAGCGAGTATAGCCTATAAAATATAAAAACGATTAGCGATAATGACTGATAGCCTCAAATAGCTCGTCTTTACTAAAGGGCTTCGTCAAATACTCATCAGAGCCAACAATACGCCCGCGAGCTTTATCAAATAACCCATCTTTTGATGACAGCATAATGACAGGCTTATCGGCATAATTAGGATTATTTTTTATCAAAGCACAAGTCTGATAACCATCTAAGCGCGGCATCATAATATCAACAAAGATAATATCTGGATTGTTATCCACAATCTTTGCTAAGGCATCAAAGCCATCAATAGCTGTAATCACCTCGCAGCCTGCTTTTTTTAACAAGGTCTCTGCGGTACGGCGCATGGTTTTTGAATCGTCAATCACCATCACGGTTAGCCCTTCAAAATTACTATCCATTCTCACTATCCTATAAACTTTAAATTTACTATCCATAGCTAAGGTACTATAAATAGCTAATACTTTGTCTTATTATGCTTCTACTATTATCTAGTTTGTTAGTTTGTTATTTTGTTTATAATTAGAACCATATCAGCCGCATAACCCTTAAAACTCAATTTAAAAACCAACGGTTGCAATATGACGGCAACCTAACAGTATTACTATAATTGTGTAAGATAAGTTACCTATATAAGACGAAAGTTATCATTATTTTAATAATATACTAAACAAAGTAGTAACAATACAAGATTCATTTGCAATTAATAAAACCGCTCAAGTCACTTTTTAGACACTTTACCCTAAAATATGGCTATATTCCTTCTAACTTAGCTATTTGCTGTCCACGGTGACTGATATGATACGTCTTTTTTATAACAAAAATACTGCTTTATTAATCAGTGTATGGCTGCTAATAGCTTGCCAACCGCCCGAAGATACGAGTCAATCTGCGATAGCACAAGCCGACACAATGACCGAGGACGCAGATTTATCTTTTCTCGTCAGCGATGAGACCGTTACCTTATCTTCCGATAGCATCTTAAACCTCAAGTCTTCACGCTATCAGCCAAGTCTTGGTTTACAAGGTGAGATAGAACCTCTCAGGCAGTCTAGATTTGTCACTGCCAAAGCAGTAACCGTACAAAAGGTGCTGGTTCAACAAGGACAGTGGGTAGAAGAAGGTTCGCCACTATTTATCTTAGCGCCGCAGGCTAGCAATGAAGATAAAACTGCTAACAGTGCTGAGTCGTTGCCTAGTAATAACAAAGCTGAGCAGCAAGCTGATGATATTGCAAGTAATAATATAAATAACAGTATCAATGAAAATATAAATGACAATACGAGCCGCGATAGCGCAAGTAGCGATAGCGCTGATAATCAGCAAGCACAGAATATTGAGCAAGCCGCTAAGCAAACCAGTCCACAGCCTGCCTTAAAAACACAATCAGAATCACAACAAGACACAGAGACAAAAGCGCAAGACGCCACTATCATTGTTCGGACCAGTTTTGCCGGACGAGTGAATAAGCTGCCTGTGGCTAATGGCGATAAGCTTGCAGCCGGTACGGCGCTCTTATCTTTAGCGGATAACACTCATTTGCAGTTCATTGCAACTTTACCTATTCAGTCTGAACCGCAGCTTTCTGTCGGTCAGACCGTCAACTTCAGTACTGATAATAATGCCAAAAAATATACTGGCCAAATCAGTAAGCTTAGCGTTGGCGACAACCCGAACCAACTAAAAGTTCATGTGCAAGTGTTAAAGAACGATGCCAGCCGTGAAGGTGGTCTTAAAGTAGGTATGATTGCTACAGGCCGCGTTAATTATGGACAAATAGCGGTAGGTACTATCGTGCCCGAGCTCGCCATACATGATGCTGATCTGAGCGCTTTAAAACGACCTCCTTATCAGCCTTTAGCACCGCTTACCGCAAACGTTTGGATTATTAAACAAGATCAGCGCTTGACTCGCCAGCCTATCGAGATAATTGAATATAATCCAGACACAGAGCAGTACCTGATTGCTGGAGTCAATAACGACAGTCTAATCTGTTTGGCTGATTTGCCCGTTGAATCGGCAGGTAAAAAAGTGGTTATCTCTTAACGCTATAACTGCAGAATAATTTTATCGCACTACTTTCGTTAACGTGGCTCTCGTTGAAACCGCTTCGCTGACGCGAATTTGATTCCTTGTTGTTTTAGCGCTTCTACGGTCTTAAATAGCTACTAAGTTTTTAAATAGGCAGTTACATTGTGTAGAAATATTAACAAAGCGCGTCTTGTTTGCTCAGGTGCTTTTTTGGCAAACTGATAAATGGATATAAACGTTCGGCATAAAAAGGCTAAGCGCAAAGCCTACTATTTACCAATAGCGCTAAATCTAGAAAGCACTAAAAAGCTAAATATAAATAATAACGACGTAGCCCTTATAAAATAGTACTTATTAAGATGATGGAAACTATTTATCCAAATATCTATCACTGGAAGTATTTTTAGGAGATGAACCATGAGTAAACAGATTTTATTAATAGAAGATGATCCAGATTTGGCTGAGCTTATCAGCGATTATTTAACGATGAACTATTACGATGTCCATCATGCTGGTCTCGGTCAAGAAGGCTTAGATATTTTAGACACCAAAGAGCGCGACATTGACTTGGTCGTGCTTGATCTTATGCTACCGGATATGGATGGTATGCAAGTCTGTCAGAAGATCCGCGGTAAAAATAATATGACCAATAAGGTACCTATTATTATGCTTACTGCAAAAGGCGATACAACCGATCGCGTCTTAGGGCTAGAGATGGGCGCTGATGATTACATTGCCAAACCATTCGAGCCTCGTGAGCTGTTAGCTCGTATTCGTGCAGTGATTCGTCGCCATGAGCAGCCAAACCAAGCAGATAGCCAGTCAGATAGCTTGACCTTTGGCCGTTTGAGCGTTTTTCCCGATAGCCATGAAGTGACTATCGACGATCAACCAGTGCGCTTGACGACGCATCAGTTCCAATTGTTGCATTATTTTGCCACTCATTCAGGTAAGGTTTTAAATCGTGAGCAGCTCTGGCAAGCGATGCCCAATGATGACAGCTCTGATAATATCGATCGCGCCATTGATGTGCATATCTCGCGCCTGCGAGCTTTGATCGAAGATAATCCACGCCAGCCCAAACGCATCATCACGGTACGCGGCGTTGGCTATCAATTTGCCACTGATCAGGTATGATAGTGCTTAGCATACTAGTATCTAGTATGCTAGTGCTCATACGCATATAACAAATACGTGCCTGATAGTAGAGACTCTTTAATGCAGCAGCTCGGTTTTCGCTCTGTTTTTGCCAAGTTATTTGCCAGTGTCATGCTGGCACTTATCTTGTTTGCAGTCGCTATGGTGCTTTTGACGCAGCTAGTACACGATAAAGATGCGGGTATCCGCTCGGAAGTTTTAGCGACGCAAATCCTTGGGCAGATAGATCCTTTTTTAAATGATTTGAATGTTGCTGTTAGCAAGGATAATCGTCTGCAAGCGCGCTTTATGCTAGCGGTCGTCAAAAAAAGCTTTGATATCTTCGATGAGTCCTTACAGGCGAAAATGGGCTTATATGATAACGAAGGTCATCTGTTGATGCAGACCGACAACAGCGACTTGCCGTTACTGCTGCCTGATGAGCCATCACTGATGACTCGCGTTTTCCCCTCCTTTTCTGACACGCCGACTAATCAGCAAGCGCAAGTCTACAGTAGTACGGGCTATACCTTGTTATATGAGTCGCGCTTACCGCCCAAAAAACCGGTACTCTCCGCTGTCCTTAATTTGTTTACAGGAACACTGCTGCTACTGCTGATTATGGCAGGGGTTCTTTGGTGGATTGCGCGGACGATGACTTGGCGAATCAACCAGTTAAGCCAGCAAATGATTGAGTTGGGTGACGGCGACTTTAGCGTACGGGTCAATGCTCGCGGTAATGACGAGATTGCCTCCCTCGCTCATGGTTTCAATCAAGCGGCGCAAAAGATTGAGCATCTCATCAATGCTAATAACTTACTATTAGCGCATGCTTCACACGAACTGCGCACCCCGATTACCCGTATCCGTTTGCAGATCGAAATGATGGATATGCTCGCCAACGTTATGCCTCAAGACACCAAAGAGAAATTCGACAAACGCGCGCAAGCCATCAACCGCGATCTATCAGGTCTTAATGATTTGGTTGAGAGTATCTTATTGGTCAGTCGCTTGGACGCCGGTCATGTGCTGCAGCAAGTTGAGCGTCTAGATCTGTATGATTTGATCAATCAGGAGCGTCAGCATTATTCTGAAGCTACTTTGATTGGCGAACATCTAATCATCGATGGTCAATCGGCGATGCTAACTCATTTGATCCGCAATCTACTCAATAATGCGATGCTACACGGCACCCCTCCTGTTACGGTATTTCTGTATGGTGTACAGCAGATCGAAGAAGCGGGTAACGTACCGGACTATCTACTGCAATCAGTGCTCACTAGTAGCTTTGCTGATTATGATAACTTAGAGTACAAAGATTATGAGACGTTAGACGATAGCCATCAGCCCTTAAATAATGAGCTTGATCTGTTTATGACCGCGCCTGTTAAAGATAGTACTTTTAGTAACTCAGCAGAAAACCAAGATACGCCAGTACCTTTGCCGCCGATTTATCGTAACGGCGAGAGTATCAGTATTGATCTTGTCAATGATGACGAGCAGTCTGTAGACCCTAACGGGGTCACTGATATAAACACTAATGTAACCACTAACGAGGCAACAGATGCCTTAACGCAAAGTCTCAAACAGAACTCAATACTCACTCATTCGCTTATTACAGATAGCATTTACACTGCTCGCTACCCTATACTTACAGCCGAGCAGATAAATGGTATTAAACAAGCCACTTGGCAAGCCATCCCTAAGCAGCTCTCTACTAGCAATGCCAATGGGACCAATGAAGCCTCTGAGACTAATGAAACTAAGAAGTTAAGTCACCATAATGTGAAGCTTACTGCTGACTCTGACCATCCAACCGCTAACATCACCTCTCCAAAAGAAGCGAATGTTAACGATAAGTCGGAGGTAAAAGCAGACACTGATGAGCATAAGAACGAAACGACAACAGCTCCAAAAAAAGAAGGTTTATTCAAAAAGCACCTCAAAAAAGCTAAAGCCGAGCCCGTGCGCCCCGCGCCTAAATACGCTGTTCTTGCGGTAATTGATGAAGGCTCAGGTATTCCCGAAGACAAGCGCGAAGAGATCTTTAGTCCTTTTGTCCGTTTGCAACAGAAGAAAAAAGGCTCAGGTTTAGGGCTATCGCTAGTCTCACAAATCGTCACCGCACATCAAGGCCGTATCTTGACGGATACGGTTAATGGCCATACTCGATTCTTAGTCGTGATACCGGTCAAGCATGATCCGCATTATAGCTATAAAGAAAGTCAAAGCGTACAACCTAACTCCAATCGCTGATTTGCAAAGCTAATGCTTGTTTGTAAAATTCGTCTACCTTAAACATTCAAAACCGCTGCCGCTTTATTGTGAGCTTGACAGCGTTTGCTTCGCCTTGTCGCTCATCTAGATTATCCACCCTATTTGTACTGCTCGATTGACAATTGCCTGTGCCATACCATTCAATAATGTGCTATATTACCGCCCCTTATTCTATCGTTAACGCTAGTCCTTATTTACTTTATTCTCTATCAAATTTTGAGCATTCCATGAGTGACATGATCGTCCTAAATGATGTGACTAAAAGCTTTATGAGCGACCGCTCCATAAAAGGGGCGGATGGTAAAGCGCATTGGTTTACTGCTGTTGAGCCGACCTCTTTGACAGTCAAACAAGGTGAGATCTTCGGTCTCATGGGCTATTCAGGTGCGGGAAAATCGACCTTATTACGTCTGATTAATATGCTCGAGCGCCCCGATAGCGGGCAAGTTATCATCGATGGTACTGACTTAACCACTTTAACGGCTAGCGACTTACGGATTGCTCGTCATAATATCGGTATGATCTTTCAGCAGTTTAATCTGATGTCTAATCGCACGGTCTTTGACAATGTGGCGTTTAATCTAACCGTATCAGGATATCCCAGTCGTGATATTCACAAACGCGTTATGGAATGCTTAGAGATTGTTGATCTCACAGACCGCGTTAATCACTATCCTGCGCAGCTCTCCGGCGGTCAAAAGCAGCGCGTAGGTATCGCCCGCGCAATCGCCCCTAGTCCCAAAGTACTGCTTGCCGATGAGCCCACTAGCGCGCTCGACCCAGCAACAACGCGTAGCTTACTCACCTGTCTGCGTGATATCAATCAGCAGCTTGGGGTGACTATTGTCATTGTTACCCATGAGATGAGCGTCATTCGTAGATTGTGTGATCGTGCTGCCCTACTGCACGAGGGGCAGTTACTTGAAGTTGCCCAAGTCCAAGACGGTCTGATTCAAGCCACCACTCCGATAGGCCAAGGCTTAGTCCACGAAGATTAGAGATAACCTGATAAGGCAAGAGAAATAGATATGTTGACTGGTGCTGAATTATCCGCCTCGATTGATAAATTGCTGACTCTAAAAAAAGAGATCTGGCAGGCTACCCTCGATACTTTTATCATGCTCGGTATCTCTACTACCGCTGCGGTTACTATTGGTGGTCTATTCGGGATATTTTTATTTTTGTCTAGTGACCGGCAATTTTTACAGAATAAAGCGCTGTACGCTGTGCTTGGTGGCGTCACTAACTTTATGCGTGCCTTTCCCTTTGTGATTTTGATGATTGCGATGAGTCCTTTTACTAAAGCTATCGTTGGCACAGGTATCGGTCCAATTGCGGCCTCCTTAGTGCTGGCTATTGCCGGCTCCTTTTACTTTGCGCGCTTGGTCGAACAAAACTTGCGCGAAGTCCCGCGAGGTATTATTGAAGCCACTGAATCTATGGGCGCTCGCCCCTTTACTATTATAAAAGTACTCCTTAATGAGGCACGCTCAGGATTAGTGCTATCGGTGACTATCCTGTGTATCAGCCTACTTTCGTACTCTGCAGCGGCTGGTATGATTGGCGGTGGCGGTTTGGGCGACTTAGCTATTCGTTACGGTTACTATCGCTATCAGACTGAAGTCATGGTGTTTATCGTTATTATGCTCTCTGTGATGGTCATCTCCATTCAAGCTTTTGGTAACTGGCTCGCGACGCGTTTAGATAAGCGTTAATCTCAGACCTTCTTATCAAGATGCTATTGTTAGCGCTAATACCGATAGAATGGACCTATCGACTCTCACTGCTTAATACGAGCTTATGAATAATACGCCGCTTTTGATGCAAATTACTCATAAGCAAAAGGCTTGACTTTATACAGTACTAAAGTTACTTTTGTGCTCTTTTTATTCGCACGTTATTTAGCAGCATTGCCTTGCTGTGAACGTCCAACAGATTCTACTCTAATCATTCTTTTTTAATGGCTGATTGATAAGCCGTGACATTTAATGCATTTTTATTAAGGATAATTTATGAAGTTAACAGATATCAGCCGTCAATTAGCGCTTGGACTTGCCACTGTCGGCGTTTCAAGTTTAGTATTAGTTGGCTGTAACAATTCATCAGCGCCAGAAGCGACCAAAGAAGCCCCAACTAACGAGACTGCGGCGGCAACCGACATCGATCCTGAGCATAGCAAAATTGTCATCGGCACCACCGAAGGCGACTTTGCGGACATGGTACGCAACCAAGTCAAAGGTTCGCTAGAAGAGCAAGGCTATGAAGTTGAGCTGATTACCTTTACTGACTATGTGCGTCCTAACTTAGCTTTGGCTGATGGCGACCTAGATATCAATATCTTTCAGCACAAGCCTTATCTCGATACGTTTAAGACTGAAAACAATTTAGATCTGGTAGAAGTCTTTCAGGTGCCAACTGCGCCGCTAGGGATTTATTCAGGTAAAAAGAATGATCTACAAGAAGCTTATAAAGGCATGAGCGTTTCAGCGCCGAACGATCCGAGCAACTTTGCTCGTGCGCTAGTCATGATGGATGATCTAGGCTGGATTACTTTAAAAGACGATATCGATCCACTAACCGCAGCCAAAACAGATATCGCTGATAATAGCAAATATAATATCGATATCATTGAATTAGAAGCCGCGCAGCTGCCACGCGCGCGTGATGAAGTGGACTTCGCGGTTATCAATGGTAACTATGCGACCGATGCCGGTATCGAATTGACCGAAGCTTTATTCCAAGAGCCAAGCTTTAACTATGTCAATTGGTCAGCGATTAAATCAGCCGACGTCGATAAGAAGTGGGTTAAAGATGTGACAGAAGCCTACAATTCTGAGGCTTTCAAAAAGTACGCGCACGAGAGCTTCCCAGGTTATAAGTATCCAAAAATTTGGGATGCAAATAGTAACCAAGTTTCCGCGACTGCGGGTACTGCGTCTGCTACTGGTGAAGTTGCCGCTGAATAAGCTAGTTCTGAGTACAATAGCTTTATCATAAAAACGCCCCTTACTTAGGTAAGGGGCGTTTTTTAGTTTAAAGACATCCTGTAGTCATCTGACTGATCGCTACTTGGTCGCTCGAAACACATCCAGCGCAATCTCGTAGCTAGGCTCAGGTTTTTTGAACAGATATTTGCCGTTACGAATAGAGGCTAGCACGTCAGCACGTTGGCGCACCGCTTCAAATGGGGTTTCAGCATCTAATACTAAGAAGTTCGCGGCGCGGCCGACTTCTAAACCGTATTCCTCTTCAATGTTCAAAGTTTTAGCCCCATTAAAGGTAATGAAATCGAGACAAACATCCAACTGCGGCAGTGACATGGTTTGCGCCAAATGAATACCGTTATCCAAGATATTCATCATATTACCATTACCGGCGGGATACCAAGGGTCATTAATAGAGTCTTGGCCAAAAGAGATATTAATCCCATTCTCCCAAAACTCTTTTACTCGCGTGAGACCACGGCGCTTAGGATAGGTATCTTGGCGGCCTTGTAGATAAGCGTTTTCAGTCGGTAGTGCGATAAAGTTCATACCCGACTGCTCAAACAATCCCATCATTCGAAACGCGTAAGCATCATCAGCGGAGCCAAAGGAACAAGTATGGCTCGCGGCCGTACGTGCACCGATATCTTCAATCATCACCAAAGCGTTCAATAGCTGTACGTGACGGCTCATCGGATCATCGGTTTCATCACAGTGTACGTCGATAAGTTTGTCGTATTTAAGCGCCAACTCAACTGTTTTTCGCACCGAATCCTGCCCAAACTCATACGCCCATTCAAAGTGCGGAATACCGCCCACACAATCCGCGCCCATCTTCAACGCCTCCTCCATCAGCTCTACTGCACCTTTGTAGGCATACATGCCCTCTTGCGGGAACGCCACAATCTGAATGGTGACGTTGTCTTTGAGCTCTTCACGCAGCTCGAGCATGGCTTTGAGTCCGGTAAGATCAGGGTCGCAAATATCGATATGGGTACGAATGTACTGCACGCCTTTGGATACTTCTTCTTGTATACCTTTAAGCATACGCTGTTTAGCATCCTCAAAAGACTGGTTCTTTTTGACATCGTGCCAACGCGCGATACCTTCAAACAAGGTACCAGAAGCGTTCTTCGCATCATCACCGCCGCCCGTGTAGACATAGTCTAGATGTAGATGCGAATCGACATAAGGCGGTACAATCAAGCGACCTTTTAGATCAATCTCTTTTTCGGCAGCAGGCAGATTTTTACCCATCTGCTCAATAACGCCATTTTTGACTAGGATTTCAGTAGCCTCTTCATTGCGATAGATATTAGCATTGGTAAATTTAATCATAATGAACTCCTATTATTATTAATGATTTATTTATTAGAAAATACTTCTGAACAGCCACTAGAGCGTAGGAGCTTGTAACGTCTTTTTTGATATAAAAGTAATAACTATGGCTGGGATAAAACAAAGAATAGACAGATAAACAATACCGAAAACCCCAGTCTCTGGCATATTGACCAAAATCAATCCTGCCAGCCACGTGGCAATCATAATCGAGAAGTTAAAGACGCTAGACTGTACTGAGGTAGCAACGGCTTTAGCTTCGGTAACCTGATGACTCACCGCCGTCTGGAACATAGTCACAAGCGGACCAAACGCCAGCCCCCACAATAAAAAAGCAATATGTGCAAAACCATTAGCGCCTCTAAAGAAGACGAATAGCAGCATCGCTATGAGGCCGCCGCCTAGCATGCCAACGATAAGACCGCGTAGATGAGTATCAATAATTTTAGCGGACAATATTACGGATATGACCGAACCGATACCAAAGATCAGTAGCGCTAGACTAATACCGCCGGTAAAGGCAATCGTTTCTACCAGTAAGGTAATATAGGTATAAGTACTATAGTGCGCGACGACGGCTAAGAAAGTCAGCGCCAAAACGATCCATACGCCAGGAATTTTTAGCACCGCTAGCGGTGAGTTGCTTTGGGTCAGTTTCTCGCCCTTTACCGCGGGCAAAAACTTCATCGCCAGTAGCGCAATAAGGGCACCTAACCCACCAAGGACCAAGAACGACATACGCCAACCGACATGAGTGCCGATAAAGGTCATAATTGGTAAGCCCAAACTAACGCCAAAAGTATTGCCCGCCATGATGATCGTAATCGCCTTACCATGCATACTCTCAGGTACTAGCGCCGTACCATAAGCGGCAATCATCGGCCACATAATACCGGCGCAAATCCCGCCAACAATACGCATGATAACGATAAGATAATAAGAGGACGTTAGCCCAACGACGATGTTAGAAACTGCAAAACCTGCTAGTAGAACCATCAAGAGGATTTTTCTATTAACCCATAAAGTGGCACTGATAAGCGGAATAGCAAATATCGCCGAGGCAAGTGCGTAGATTCCGACTAAAAACCCCACTTGGGTTTGCTCAATACCTAACCCTGCTGTCATCTGCGGCAAAATACCTGACGGCATCAGCTCTGAGAGAATACCGATAAAGGTGACGCTCGCCATCAAACCAAAAATAAACCACGAGATAGGCTTTTGCGCCATAGGCTCACCCGCTCCTATAGAGCTATCGGTTATCGTACCTGGCATGTTTACTCCTGAAAAATATCTCTATAGACAGTATTTCTACACCTAGTTTCAGCTGTCATAAATAGTTGTTTTATATGCGTTTTAATTCAGTTCTTATTTCATTCAACTATAGCATAAATGATGTAGATAAAACCTTTATTAAAGTAAGGTTTTATAAGCTAGTAATATGAAGTTGAGATCGTTACATTTACTACAAAAACAAAGCTAAGACATTATTACTTTCAAAATTTAGCGGACGTTACAAGCTGTTTGTGCTTTGTAGGAAAGCGTCACTCCCCCTTTCACATTGAACGTTTTTTTCTTATAGTAATCAGATAGTCTTATAGTAATCAGATAGTCCTAGTCGTTAACGGGTCTAAAAGGCTAATAAGATGTAAAAGTACTGAGCTATATTAGTTCTGTTTCATCACGGCTAGTTTTAGGACAGGTCTGTAATCTGAAAGATAAAACATGCAAATAAATAATCGATAAAATAACAAGGATAATAATATGAGCACAAAAACATATAATATACGTACGGCAGGACGAGCCAATATTCCGGTACTAGGTTTAGGGACTTGGCAATCGACAGGAGACGACTGCGTAGAAGTCGTCAGTAAAGCGCTACAGATGGGCTATGAGCATATCGACACGGCGCAGGCTTATGGTAATGAAAAGCAAGTTGGTGAAGGTATCAAGCAATCTGGCGTTGCGCGCGATAAATTCTTTTTGACCACTAAGATATTTCCAGACGATATGAAGTTTGAACCTGAGAAATTAAAAGCCGCAGCACAGCAATCACTAAAAGACTTAGATACCGATTATGTGGATTTACTGCTGCTACACTGGCCAGATGATCGTGTGCCTCTATCCGAGACGATTCCTGCGCTATGTGAGCTACAAAAGCAGGGTCTGACTCGTCATATTGGCGTTTCTAACTTCAACATTGCTAACATTATCGAAGCGAAAAAACACGCTGATGTGCCTATCGTAGTCAACCAAGTCGAGTTTCATCCGTTTATTAAGCAAAACACCTTACAGACCTTTTTAAACAACCACCATATTTTGTTAGAAGCATACTCACCACTAGCGCGCGGTGATGTCTTCGATAATGAGGTAATCAAGAAAATCGCTGATAAACATAATGTCACCCCAGCGCAAGTCTCATTAGCTTGGATACTCTCAGATAAAGATCGCGTCGCTATTCCAAAGACTTCCAACCCTGATCACTTGCAAGGTAACTTAGACGCAACTAAGCTCGAATTAAGTGCTGATGAGCTAGAGCAAATAGGTAGTTTGGCTCGTAGTGATGGCCGCAAAATTGAGCATCCTGACTATACACCTGAATGGGACGATTGATTTTAAAGGCTTGTTTCAGTAAGTTAATTACTTATTAAAATAAAATTCTTAAATGCAAAAAAGCCACCGATACTTATATCGGTGGCTTTTTTATTTGAGCGAACTGAAGTTTTTATCAGCCTATTTTTACTGCTGTAAAGTTTCAGTTTTATGGATAGGCTCAGCAGGATTGTATTGCTCTGATGACGGCGTAACACTCGCACGGTTATTTTCTTTTAGAGATTTTGCGACCTCTGGCGCCATATAGTTTTCATCGTGCTTAGCCAATACTTCCCCGGCGACAAAAGTATCACCTTGCATCTTACCAGTAGCGACTACTCCTGAATTTTCAGCGAATAAATCTGGCAAGATACCTTGATAAGTGACGGGCACTGTCGATTGAAAGTCAGTAATAGCGAACTCGACATTCAAAGGATCGCTAGCAGCTCGCTGGACGCTACCCGCGACCACCATACCGCCCGCACGAATACGTTTATCTTGCGGCGCCTCGCCTTGAGCAATCGCCGTTGCATCAAAGTAGTAGTCGGTCTGCTGGCCAATAGCATAGATGACGAGCACCACAGCGATAGCCGCACCTGCTAGCGTAAACATAACCCACATAAGCTTTTTACGTCGAACGGCGTTCATATTTTACCTCATTAAAAATAGCTCTTTTACAAACTCTAGATTTATCAGCTCAAAACGCTCAATAAAACTTCACAGCTTTTATATGGTAGCCTTTATCACACAAATCAATGACAGCTGTCATCATTAAGCAAAATGGTTCCGTCATTTTATTAACGCAATAATAGCAGTAAAAACAGTGGCTTATCAGAAAAATAAAAGGCTTGAGTTAGCCAGCTGAGTAACCTCTAAGAAATAGAGGCTTACGTTTTACGCTTTGGCACTCTGCTGCTTCGCTGTGCTTGCCGCGCTTGTTGAATAGTCAATTGTTTCAGTAGCGTCTTTCTCTGAGCACGGCTATAGAGGATAAAAACTAAAACGATACCTACCGTGATGGCCCAACAAGACCAAACAAAAACGCCATGCTCACCCATAGCAAAAAATTCCGAGAGGCTATAAAAGTAAGGCTGCATTATTTCTCCTACGGTACTTTTCAAAAGTAATCTACAATAACGCTATGCTAAAACATTCAGAGTGTTTTGATATTATTTACGTTGATTACGGATATATTCTTTCACCCAAGCTTTGCTTTGGTCACGATTTAATATCAGGGTATTAGTCCGATAGATCGCAAGCGCTGCTACTAATAAATAGCTACCAATCACCATTAGCAGCAATGGCAGCCACATATCTGCCGACATTTTTGGCGCTTCGGTCAGCGTAAAGGTCGCGCCTTGATGTAGCGTATTCCACCACTCAACTGAGTATTTGATAATAGGCAGATTCACCGCGCCGACGATAGATAAGATCGCGGCCGCTTTACCGCGATTGGCGGTATGTTCAAAAGCGGCAAATAGCGCCATTACCCCTGCGTATAAAAATGCTAAAATCAGCATCGAAGTCAGACGCGCGTCCCACACCCAGTAAGTACCCCAAGTGGGTTTAGCCCAGATAGAGCCTGTTAATAAACTAATCACGCACAACAAAAACCCAAAAGGCGCTAGTGCCTGCGCCACTAAGCTAGCCGTTTTTATCTTCCATACCATAAAAATCACCCCTAATATGGCTAGGGCAAAATAGATGGAAATCGCAAGGCTGGCAGCGGGAACATGGATGAAAATAATCCGGTAACTATTGCCTTGCAAATAATCAGGTGGCGCAAAAGCCAAACCCCAAATGCTGCCTACAGTGAGACAGAGAGCTGCCAAAATACCAAGCCACTTCACCCAAGGTGCAAAAATACGAAAGAACTGCTTAGTCCCTACAGTAATCAAGAAACCTTGCCAGAGGCGCTGCCACACGTTTGGCGATGGGACATTGTTTAGGTTGGGCATGAAATAGACCTATTACACAGCAAGTGGATGGAGCATACTAATGGGATAATAATAAATCATAAAGCTAGTAACGATAAGCTAGTCATTATTGCTAACGCCTTGTTTATAGAAGTTTTTTGGTCACCTTATCACTACTAGGTAACCAACAATAACGAGCGCCTTCTATTATAGCAAAGTTGGCGCTTTTAACCACGCTGTAAACCTAAAGCTTAAACTTTTGCCAAGATAGTCGCTAAAGCGCCTGATTGATTTAATTCAGCCAAGACATCTTCAGCGTCATCGCAATCACCCAAGGCATCACTAGCACTGAGACAATGCTACCGGCTAATAGTAAAGCCAAAATAGGTAGGCCATTGAGACCAGTCGAAAACAAATCCACTGCGCCCGTCGCAAAAATCAAGACTGGTAGCTGCATCGGCAGCGCAATCAGCGGTACGAGTACGGCGCCATTTTTTAGCGACAAGGTTAAGCTACTAGCAATCGCCGAGAGCATCAGTAGCATCGGGCTACCGACGATAATTGATACCATTAAGATACCCGCCTCAAACCAGCCCAAACCAAATAGCGGTACAACCAGTAAACTCAGTAGCGCCACAATCCCACTACTAAAGATCCAATGAATGCTTAGGCGCATCAGCACCCATAACGGCAGTGAGGCTTTGGCGACTACCAGTTGCGCGAGCGTGCCATTGTCGAGCGCGGGCTTGAATAACCCATCGATACCCATCACTAGCGACAATAAGGCAGCAATCCACACCGCTGAGACGCCTAAGCGTTGTAATAGCTGCGGCTCACTACCGACTGCCAACGGAAACAAAGTAATAATCACCAAAAACAGCACCAACGGGTATAACCACTGTACCGCTCCTTGCTGCTTGACTTGCCATTCGCGTCGCCACAACTGAGTGAAGCCAATAGTGCGGGCAGCATAATTTATGTCGCTAACATTAGCGCCGCTATTACTATTTATATGCTCACTATTTATGTTTTGTATGTGGCTCTCCGTCATTCGTTACCCTTTTTAGCCCATTATCCTATACATCTAGCATCATAAATCTAACATAAGCAGTTCTTAACATAAGCCGTGTCTAGCATTGTCACTACTTAAAAACAAACACTACCTAAAACAATTACTGGGTATCTAAATCTTCATAGTCTGACCAATCGGAATCAAGCTCTGTTATATCAATATCTGATAAATCATACTCTGACAAATCAAGCACTTGATTGGCCACGTCGACTGCCTGATGACTGGTCATCATTATCGCCCCTCCTGCCGCGGCAAACGCTTGTAAGCGCTGCTGCATTCGCGCCACCATATCGACATCGAGCGCAGTAAAAGGCTCATCGAGTAGCCATAGCGGTGTGACTTCGGGTGTTAATAAATAGAGGCGGGCTAAAGTAATACGCCGTGTCTGCCCAGCTGATAAGTGGCTTGAGCTGATGGTCTCAAAACCCTGTAAGCCTACCCAAGCTAAAGCTTCGTCGATTTCATCAAAACTTGGTGTTATACCATACAGATTAAGTAAAAAAGTCAGATTTTGTGCAACAGTCAGATTGGGGTGAATACCAAGCTGATGTGAGATATATAGCGGCTGTATAGGCAAACCGGCGCGGCCTTGATACTCAATTGTGCCAGTGAGTACCGGTAGCAATCCAGCCAGCTGCATAAGTAGCGTGGTTTTACCCGTACCATTAGCGCCAATGAGATGACAAATATCGCCAGCCGCTAACTGCAGATCGACGCCCGCACACAAAGGCGTCTCACCGCGCTGCAGGGTCACCTTATCAAGCGCTAGCACAGGCACCGTTTGAGTAGCAGAAAAAGATGACTCGCTCATCATAACCTCTTAGTTATTAATGTCTTAGCACAGTTTGAGACGCAAGCTTGCAGCGGATTTAAAATATACGCTAAGTATGTGTTATAAATAGTCATCATCAACATAAACATTCACCAAAAACATCCGTTACGTTCATGTCATAATACGCTATGCTAATAAAACCACTGCAAACCTATAGTATAGCAAATAGTCGAATCTCATAATTATAAAAATGGCTGTAAATATGACCGCAAATACCACATCACCATACTACCCTATGCCTAATACTTCACCAGACCCTAAAACAAGCCCCGATGCTAATAAAGAGCAGCGATCCATCTCCTCATTGTATGAGCTAATAGAAGCGCAGATTGACTTTATGCAGCAGTGGCTGCTTCAGCAAGCAGAGCCGCTGGCTAATGAAGCTTGGCATTGGCTTAGCGCACAGCCGATGAGTCGATATCTAAGCTGTGAGGACTTGCAGCATCTCATTAATGACTGGCTATTGAGTCAGCCCATGACTGAGGTCATGCGCACGGATATTAGAGCTATCCTGCAGACTCTTATTTATCATCCTAGCAATGATAATGTGCCGCTCTCTGAGCTCGTTGATGAAACGCAAGTACATACCTTAGCGAACTATATTGGCAGTCATCAGCAGCAGCGCAATGGGCTGATACACGCACTCATCGGTAACGACACCTTCGCCGATCTACTGACGCAAACCTTGTACCACGCTATCAATGACTTTATGGAAAACACACTTGATAAAGCTGGCGGCGTCGGTAAGCTGATGAAAATGGGGCGCAGCTCTTTTGAAAAAGCTACCAATCGTAATTTAGACGAAAAACTGCAAACTTACTTACACCGCAATATCAAGGACTTGACCAATAAAGCAGAAGCGAATGCCCAAGCGCATCTGTCGAACGAGGAAGTCTCAAGGCTATTAGTAATGGGCTGGGCCCGTATCAAAGATCAGCCCGTTAGCCAATTACAAACCTACTTAAATAACGACCCTGATAATGGCAGTATTCAGCATATCGAAGCCAGCGTGCAGCAAAGCTATAATCGTCTGCGACTCTCGCCTTATCTGCGCAGTTTAGTCGCTGCTAGTGTCAAGACTTGGTATGATAATCATCAGGCCGACACTATCGCAGCCTTAGCCGCTAGCGTCAATATTGATGAGCTAGCCGTAACGAGATTCACCCCCACTCTATTGCCTATCATCAATGATGCTATCAATAGCGAATGGCTGAGCGCTCATCTACGGGATATGTTGCAGGCCTTTTATAGGCAGCCTAATATTCAACAGGCATTAGCAAAAAAAGACGAATAGCCGCTTATTTGCTATTATTTTACCAACGAGAAGATAATGGATTATCTCTGCATCAGCTCACACTTATAAGACAAAACTATGGATAGTAAGTCTAAACTCAGCTTATGGCAAAAACTCAAACGGCTACTGACCAGTGGCGCGCCGAAAGATATTCGTCCTGCTGATAATGTTGAAAATGTTGTCGATGCTGACACTATAAAGCCTGAAAGCTTAAACGCTGAATACAGTGCAACGGGTGATAATAATAAAAACGCCAACCGTGCAGCCAGTAATCCTAGCACCAACAAGACGACCGAGACCTCGTCGAAACAAGCTTTTGCAAACCAAATCTCTTTGAGCAGAGACGCCGTTAATGGTCCGAATCAGACGCCGATTGTCGATTATTTGAAGCTCTATTTTCGTAGTAAACACTGGCATTATACTCACTACAAGCCTAGGATCTCGGACGCTCAGCAGTCGCACCATTTATCACTGCGCATGAGGAATCGGAAAATAGATTGCGGCTACTTATTTCGAGTACAAGAAAAAGAGGGTTTACTCGCGGTTTATGGGATTTTGCCGTTTTTGATACCAGAGAGTCATCAGAGTGCGGCGATGTTACTGATGACCCAAATCAACTACGATATGATCGTTGGTAATCTAGAGATGGATGTCAATGATGGCGAGATACGTTATAAAAACGCGCTTGATGTCGAAGTATTAGGCCTTAATGACGATATTACCGAGCATTTGCTACAAAGCGTTGTCGCTATGACCACTGTCGCTTACGAGGTGTTTAGTGACTTGCTGAATACACAAGAGCCTAGCGAGGATATGCCTACCCTATTAGGTGAGCTACGAGAGCAAGCGGATGCGCGTACTTTTTTCTTAGCGAGCAAAAAAATGCAATAACCACCTTTTTAAAATCACCGTTCTAAAAGATAGCCTTATGTTAAAAATAGCTTATTCCGAAGTATTTCGTTATGTCGTACCTGAAAGACACCGCTTTCCTATGCAAAAATACACTATGATTCCTGAGCGCTTACTGCGTGAAGGCACGATTACTCCCGATAATTTTTTTGCGCCAAAACGGCTGACAGAAGCGGAGATTTTAACTACGCATACTGAAGATTATTGGCATAAACTTAAGACTCAGACTTTAACCCGCAAAGAAGCACGGCCTATTGGTTTTGAGATGACTGAGGCTTTAGTCGATCGCGGTCGTCATATCGCGCATGCGACTTATGAGTGTGCATTGTATGCCCAACAGTATGGGGTGGCAATGAATGTCGCCGGCGGTACCCATCACGCTTTTGCCGATCACGGTGAAGGCTTCTGTGTCTTTAATGATGTCTGTATCGCGAGCAATTTACTGCTAAATCGCGGACAGGCGAGCAAGATACTCGTTATCGATTTGGATGTACATCAAGGCAATGGCAACGCCAGTATTATGGCGAATGAGCCAAGGGTGTTTATCTTTAGTATGCATGGCGCTAAGAATTACCCTTTTCGCAAGCAAGTCTCTGACTTAGATATTGAGCTCGATAACGATACCGGCGATGAAGAGTACTTGCGGGTATTAGAACAGACTTTGCCACGCCTAATAGCAGAAGTCGCCCCCGATATGATTTTTTATCAATCGGCGGTCGATGTTTTAGCCACCGACAAGTTAGGCAAATTAGCCCTGACGCAGGCCGGCTGCAAAGCTCGTGATGAGTATGTATTGCAGCAAGCCAAAGACGCTGACATTCCAGTCGCTATTGTTATGGGCGGCGGTTATTCAGAGGATATTGAAGATGTGGTTGAGGCGCACTGTAATACTTTTCGGGTAGCGCAGCGGCTTTATTTCGGCAACGAGTGATACGTTCATCGATAGTAGTCAATAATTAACCAGATATTTAACCTTTTACCCTTCACTTTATTATTATGGATTGGCTTTGAAGCATCAAAAATAGTCATTATTTTAACCCTTATTATTCTGCTACTATGACCACTTTTTTCATTTGAGCAGCTATAACACTTTTGAGATAGCCGTAAAAGAGCGGCTTGAAACTATAAGTTTGTTTAACAAAATTCCGATAATATTTCTGCGCATAATAAGGGTTATTCATGTCAGAACAAAAATTAGATGATCACCTGCCTAAAGATGGTAATGAGTATTTATTTACCGATACTTTTCCAAAAGGTACTGGCAAAGGATTGATTGTCGTCGCTATAGCAGCAGTGGTTAGTCTAGTGATTTATAACATTCTGCCATTCGATATCAATGCCAATAAAGGCTTGGCCATGTTGTTCTTCATCGGTGCGCTTTGGCTTACCGAAGCGGTCCACGTCACTATTACCGCCATACTGGTCGTGATAATAGGAGCGCTGATTGGCATTCCAGATTTTGATGCCAAGATTGGTTTACAAAGCTTTGCCAATCCCATCATTTATTTGTTTTTTGGTGGTTTTGCTCTCGCAGCAGCATTACACGTTCAGCAATTAGATAAAAAAATTGCCCTGAAAATACTGTCAATGTCAGGTGGTAAATTAGGGACGGCAGTATTTTTGATATTTGGGGTAACGGCGTTTTTATCGATGTGGATATCGAATACGGCAACTGCCGCGATGATGTTACCGTTAGCGCTGGGTATCTTAACCCAAGTAGACCGCGAAAAAGATCGTGGCACCTTTGTATTCGTGCTTTTGGGTATCGCCTATTCTGCTAGTTTAGGCGGTTTGGGTACGATTGTCGGTTCACCGCCTAATGCTATCGCTGCAAAAGCACTCGATATAGCCTTTGTTGATTGGATGAAGTTCGGTATTCCAATAATGTTAGTGCTTTTGCCCTTATTATTGGGAGCAATGTATTTTGTTCTAAAACCCAAACTTAATCGCAATGTTGTGATTAATGAGGATGAACCAATAGCGTGGAATAAACCCCGCGTACTGACTATTATTGTGTTTATAGTAACCGCGCTTAGCTGGATACTGTCTAAAAAAATTGGGGCGGCTCTTAATATCGCTGATACTGATGCCATTATTGCTTTGACAGCAGCGGCAGCTGTAGTGAGTTTGGGTCTAGTCTCTTGGAAGCAAGTCTCTGATAATACCGACTGGGGTGTGCTCATGTTATTCGGTGGCGGTATCGCGCTATCGACAGTGTTAAAAGTCTCTGGTGCCTCTTTGGTGTTAGGGGAAACCGTTGCTAATGCTTTATCAGCTGCGCCGCTCATCACGGTGATGATTGCCATTTCAGCTTTTATTATCTTTTTGACCGAATTTGCCTCTAATACGGCATCTGCTGCACTATTAGTCCCTGTGTTTGCAGCGATTGCTGAGCAAATGGGTATCCCAAGTGAAGTATTAGTGCTGGTTATCGGCATTGGTGCCTCGTGCGCCTTTATGCTACCTGTAGCCACGCCGCCGAATGCGATCGTATTTGGGACTGGGTTAATCAAACAATCTGAGATGATACGTACCGGCGTCATTCTTAATATCATAGCCACAGTCGTCATTGGACTATGGGCGTACTTCTTTTTACTCTAGTCTAGTATAAAAAAATAACGACAATAACAAAGCCAAAACCTCGCTGTTGACGCCATTACTTAGCAAAATATTTACCTAAATATCTTGCTAAGTATTAAAGTGACAAGCTAATGCTAAACAGTGAGGTTTTTTAGAGATATACAGGTGGTTGTTATAACTTTTGAAAGTACGTTGTGGCTGTCACTTTATAGGGTTAATCACATCATTAATGCGCTTATTCCCTGCCAGCCAACCCGCAAACCAAGTACCGTTAAAATGAGCAGAATAAGCTGACGAAAGCGCGCTTGCGGTAAGTAACGACGCAAGCGAATGCCTAGCAATAACGCGGCAATAGACAAACCACTAAGCACCGCAATCAGCTGCCATTCACTACCTGTCAGCGCCATAATAGGCTCACGCAAGATAATAATCTGTGCAATCTTCCCTAAGAAATAGCACATATTGCCGACTTTAGCGATGGTATCTTTATCATCGCTCGCCGACAGCAGATACATCATCAAAATAGTCGACATAGCATTGGTCGCGCCACCAATGATACCCGCACTCAAGCCGATTATAATGAGCACAGGCTTAGTATTTGGCAGACGTATTTGCTTACCTAGCAGCGCGCTTATCACATAAAAGCTTATCACTACCGCCAAGACTAGTAAAATATAAGCACTCTCTACTACTAACAGTAGTTTCGCACCCAGCAAGCTGCCTAGCAGACTCATCAAAGCTAGTAACCAATAGCGCCTGCCATAGTAAGTAAAATTCTGCCAAAGACTACGACCACCGCCACTTAACCAAGTCATCGCATTAAGTAGTAATGAGGGGAATATCACTAGTACGATAGCTTGTGGCAGGGGATAGATACTAGCAAGCGCTGAGGTGGTAACTAAGGTTACACCCAAGCCACTAATGCCGTGTAGCAAAGAGGCAAAGGCAAAAATAGCCAACAAAATCAGCGTTTGGGTACTATCGCTATCTAGCATAAGGAGACAGGCTCGCTACTGATCTGCCATGAAACAAAGTATAAAGCCTAGCTTTTATGACGCTGTAACAGCATCGTACCGATTATAGTCGCTAATTGTTCAGCGATTTTGTCCTTACTGGCTTTCTCTAGAACGACCGAATCTTGATCATAGTGTTCAGCAAAAAACACTTGCATGGCATTGTCATCGCTCGCGAAGCCTATATCAGCTCGGGAGACATCATTACAAGCAATCATGTCTAAATCTTTGGCCACAAGCTTACCACGCGCATAACGCTCAACGTCTTGAGTCTCCGCCGCGAACCCAACCACGAAAAGCTCTGGATGCGCTAAAGAAATCGTTGCTAGAATATCTGGGTTTTTAACCAGATCAAGCGACATAGCGTCCTGAGTTTTTTTGATTTTTTGCGGAGCAGCATCGCGAGTCCGATAATCGGCAACGGCAGCGGTAGCGATAAAAATATCTGCCGATTTAGTTAGACCGCTATCTTCTGTAAAGCTATCCGTCTCCTCACAATCACAACAGTCGCCATGCTCGTGGTCGTGGCTATGCTTATGATCGAACGATAGGGTTGGTATCATTTGCAACGCGCTATGAGTGCCATCGACACACTGCTGCGCAGCGATGAGCATTTGCTCAGCTGACAAAACATCGATGCGAGTGACACCCAGCGGCGTCGGTAGGTTCACCTTACCGCCGACAATGAGCACCACCTCAGCGCCAGCATCACGGCAGACGTTGGCCAAAGCGAAGCCCATCTTGCCAGAGGAATGATTGGACAAGTAACGCACCGGATCTATCGCCTCAACCGTTGGTCCTGCGGTGATAACCACGCGCTTGCCCGTCAAGCGCTGCTCAATAGATTGCTGCTTATGAAACAGTTGCACCTCAGCCAATAACTGCTCAGGCTCAGGCAAGCGCCCGGCACCAACGTCACCGCAGGCCTGCTCGCCACTCGCTGGCATAATGATATGATAATTCATATCACGCAAAGTCTGCACATTGAGACTGACCGCCGGATGCGCCCACATTTGCTGATTCATCGCAGGAGCGACGATGACGGGTGCGGTAGTCGCCAGACAAACTGTCGTCAGCAAATCATCCGCCATGCCCATCGCTAGCCGCGCTAAAGTATTGGCAGAAGCGGGAGCGATAACGACTAAGTCGGCCCACTTTGCCAGCTCAATATGCCCCATGCCAGCTTCAGCTTCTTCATCGAGCAGTGAGGTATGTACTTCATTACCGGTTAAAGCTTGCAGCGTGAGCGGAGTAATAAAAGCTTGCGCCCCTGTGGTCATGATAACGCGCACCTCGAACCCTGCTTTAATCAACAAGCGGGCAAAAAAAGCAGATTTGTAAGCGGCGATACCACCGGTGATAGCAAGTAGAACTTTTGACATAGGCGTGACATCGATAGGTAGAGGGTAAAAGGAAAAGATAAAAATTGCGCTTATAGTAACAATTATGAGATAAGTTAGGTATGGTTTTATAGTGCTATTATGGATGAAGCGCTGTTTTTTAATAGGAAGTCAGAATTAGCTCAATAAATAAGCCTAATAATAAGGAAGAATAATGGCGATCAAGGACTGGCACGAAGATGATAGACCAAGAGAAAAGCTACTAAAATTTGGCGCAAGTCATCTCTCTGACGCCGAGATATTGGCAATATTTTTGCGTACCGGTACTCAGTCGCAGTCTGCTATCGAGCTGGCAAGGCACTTGATCGATGAGTTTGGCTCGCTTGCCGAGCTGTTAGCTGCGCCAAAGGAGGTCGTCCTCGCCTGTCATGGCATTGGCCCTGCCAAATATGCGCAGATATTAGCATCGCTTGAGATGGGCACGCGCTACTTAGATAGCAAGCTTAAAACCGGACAAGCGCTAGGTCGCTCGCAAGTGGTCAAAGACTATATTAGCACTCAGCTGCGCGGCGAACCGCGAGAGGTCTTTGCCGTTTTGTGTTTAGACAACGCCTTAAGCCTTCTTAACTTTGAGATACTATTCACCGGCGGTATCTCCTCCTGCTCTATCTGCATCAAACATGTATTACGCCACGCGCTCACGCATGCCGCTAGTCAATTGATAATCGCCCATAACCATCCTCATACCGACTCTAAACCTTCAGCGGCGGATAATATACTCACTTATGAGCTCAAAAAGGCTTGCGATTTACTAGATCTGTCTTTAGTGGATCATATCATCGTTGGCCGCAATGATACGCTGTCTTATGCCGAAAAAGGCTTAGCCCCTTTTGCTTAAATACTTCTTATCTTAAATTGGTATTGTAAAAGTTATCGGTCATTGCTGATGATATAAATAATAGTACAAAAATCATGACTGCGAAAAATACAGTCTAGTAGCACCATGACGCTTTCAACATCGGATGACTATCGTATCCACTTTATTCTTATATTTCCTTATAGCAGGATACATATTATCGACATAGAACAGCATTTTTATCCTTGATACTTGTCAAGTATTATTTCATATTGAGAGATAAAATTACATTTCTGTGTTATTGCAGATTGAGAAATTGATATTTTTATATCTGTCGCAATTAACGCAGTCTCTAACGTTATATCGAGCCACAAGTATTGTGATTATAATAATTTTATAACGACAGCTTGATAACGACTCTTTATTTATCACTATTTTTTAGTTTCTACTAGCGCTTGTTAAGGAGACCCATCATGGCGATTGGTTTATTTGTTTTGGCAATACTCATTCAGTTAGCCGTGATTTTGGCCATCTTTTTAATGTCATTATCAAGAGTAACGGGTAGCATAGTCGCTATCGTTACTGTAATAGTGACTGCTATTATCAGTCCTTGGTCACTGATTTTAGGGGTGCCGATTGCCCTGTTGTGTTTAGTGCTGCTTATCACTCCTATCCGGCAAGCGCTTATCACTAAGCCTGTCTATAAAACCTTAGGCGGGGCAATGCCGAGTATGAGTGATACGGAACGCGAAGCACTCGATGCCGGCACTAGCTGGTGGGAAAAAGAGCTGTTTATGGGTGCGCCTGATTGGAACACCTTTGCTGAGTACCCTTATCCTAAGCTGTCTGCTGAGGAGCAAAGCTTTATCGATAATGAAGTCGAAGCGCTCTGCGCGATGATCGATGAGTGGCAGATTCAACATAAAGATAAAGATCTATCCCCTGAAACTTGGCAATTTATCAAAGACAATGGCTTTTTGGGCTTAATCATCCCTAAAGAGTTCGGTGGTCTAGAATTTAGCTCTTACGCGCAAAGCCTTGTGATGAGTAAGATTGCCTCGCGCTCGCCCACAGCGGCGGTCAGCTGTATGGTGCCAAACTCTCTCGGTCCAGGTGAGCTGCTGATGCATTATGGTACTGACGAGCAAAAGCAGCGCTGGCTACCTGGACTGGCGAACGGTGAGGAGATTCCTTGCTTTGGTTTGACAGGCCCTGAGGCGGGCTCAGATGCAGGCGCCATTCCTGACACCGGTATCGTATGCTATGGCAGTCATGAGGGTGAGCAAGTCCTTGGCCTGCGGATGAACTTCTCCAAACGCTGGATTACTTTAGCGCCTATCGCTACCGTTGTCGGTTTAGCCTTTAAGATGTACGATCCAGAAGGTCTACTGGGTGATGCCGATAAGACGGATTATGGTATTACTTGTGCGCTAGTTCCTGCCAGCCATGAAGGCGTTATCATCGGCCCTCGTCATCATCCTAGTGGCTCACCCTTTATGAATGGTACGGTCGATGGTACCGATGTCTTCATTCCGCTAGATTATATTATCGGCGGAGTAGAGAATGCGGGACGCGGTTGGCGGATGCTGATGGAATGCTTAGGCGTAGGCCGCGGTATCTCCTTACCAGCGCTCTCGACCGCGGCAAGCGAGATGACCTATCTCTCGGTCGGTGCTTTTGCTAAGGTGCGCGAGCAGTTCAAGATCTCAGTAGGTAAGTTTGAAGGCGTGCAAGATGCGACGAGCCGCATGGCAAGCCAAACTTATATGCTTGAAGCTTTTCGTCATTTAGTGACTTGTGGTCTTAATCAAGGTGGTACGCCTTCGGTGATGACGGCTATGGCAAAATACTATGCCACAGAGACCATGCGTGAAGTCGTCAATGACGGCATGGATGTCCTTGGTGGACGCGGTATTCAGATGGGTCCACGTAACTTCTTATCTACGCCCTACCAAGCTATCCCGGTCTCCGTTACCGTTGAAGGCGCCAATATCTTGACGCGCTCTTTGATGATATTTGGTCAAGGCGCTATGCGCTGTCACCCTTATTTGTTCGATGAGCTACAACTTCTACAAAGCGAAGATAAGCAAAGCGCTGTCAAAGAATTTGATACTCTATTCTTTAAACATCTAGGCTACACCTTTAATCGCGGAGCACGTGCCTTTGTGGCAGGTTATGTTGGTGGTAGTAGTAAAGCGCCGAGCTTTGCCGATGCCTTCACGCGTCCTTATTACAAGCACATTAACCGCTTGAGTGCGAGCTTCGCGCTGACCGCAGACATGGCACTTGGGCTACTAGCAGGCGACTTAAAACGCAAAGAGATGCTCTCTGGCCGCCTAGCAGATATTCACAGTCATCTATTTATTGCCACTGCAATTTTGCAGTTCTATGAAAATGGTAGCAAGTCAGAAGCAGAGCGCTTGCATGCTGAGGTCGCTTTACAAGATAGCTTATATACTATTCAAGAAGCCTTTGTTTCTTTGTTTGCTAACTTCCCTAACCGTATGGCAGCAAGCTTAGTCAGCTTTGTCACTTTCCCTAGTGGCCGTATCTTTACGCCGACAAGCGACGAGCTCAAAGTGAAGCTTGGCGATACCTTTATGGATGACTTTGAAGCGAATCCGTTCCGCGATTATCTCAAAACTATGGTCTATTATAGTACTGATCCTGAGGATCCTAATGGCCGTATGGAAAACGCGTATCAAACCTTGCTTGAGGTCGAGCCATTATGGCAGAAATTTAAAAAAGCGGAGCACAAAGGAGAGTTTGCGGGTCTGACCTTTGAAGATCATGTGGTGCAAGCCAGTCAAAATGGCGATATCACAGAGAGCGAAGCAGAGCAGTTAATCAGCTATAACGGAATCCGTTACGATTCTTTATTAACGGATGTCTTCGATAAGCACTTACAGCAAGCACAGGAGCGTGATAATCCTCATAGTCTAGAGAATGCCGTCCATAAGCTTACCGATTATGCACAGCTCAATAGTGACGCCGCAGCTAAAAATACTCCATCGGCCACTTATGACGAAGCAGCGACAAGCTTTCATGAGCAGACCGGTGATGCCAATCCCAATCATGGCTATGAAGCAGATGGTGATGTGGAGATGCTCAGCGAGCAAGATACCGTCAAAGAAACTGCTGAGCAAACTAACTTTGCGAAAGCCCACCCTGAAGAAGACGCGCTCAAACATCGTCATCGCGATGCAGAATCAACGCTGAATGAGCGCATGAGCTATAATCACAATCGTGGTGATACTCTAAAAAACAATGACCCACAAGATAACGACACGGCTTCTATTCAAGACTCGTTTGCCAAAGCGGAAGATACTGCGGAAACAGCGAACAAGCCTAATCATACTCGTGATCATGACCTGAGCGATGCTAAAACCAGTAAATGGCAAGACGGTCTACGTCGAGGAGAGATTGACGAGAGCGATAAAGCTTAACAGTCACACCCTCGCTTAGTACTAGCATATATAAGGCAAGACTATCTTTAATGATGGTCTTGCCTTTTTCTATGGGGCTACTTCACTACTGAGGATTTGACTGGAGTAGATTTTTTATCTTGAAAAGTATATTTATATTTTAAAAGCATATAGAGGATGTTATCTTTCTATAAATAAGAATAAATTTCATAACCCTAAACCTTTTTTTATGCAAGCTGTAGAGACACAAGGATATAAACTATGTGGAAAAATATGGGACTAACCGGCAAGATCATTGTCGCTATGGCTTTAGGTATTATACTTGGCCTCACCATCAACGTGCTCAATTTAAATGTCGAAGGCGGCTTTATCAATACTTACGTGATTGAGGGCTTGTTTGCCATTATCGGTAAGTTATTTATCAATTCACTAAAAATGTTAGTGGTTCCTTTAGTGCTAATCTCTCTTATCTGCGGTGTTTGCGGCATCGGCGATATTCGCCTACTAGGCCGCATCGGTACTAAGACCTTTTTTATCTATATGATAACCACTGCCTTAGCTATTACTACGGCTATTGGCATGGGCGTGCTGTTAGGCATAGGTAAAGGGATGAATATCCCTAGCGAAGCCACTTTTGAAGCCAAAGAAGCACCGCCTCTGATGGAGGTGTTTGCTAATATTATCCCCGCCAACCCTATTAGTGCGATGGCTAATGGCGATATGCTCTCTATTATTTTCTTTGCGGTGCTTATCGGTATCAGTATCTTAATGGTCGGCCAACCTGCCAAGGGTTTGGTTAAGAGCTTAGAGCTGATCAATGAAGTCATCTTAAAGATGGTCACTATCATCATGAATTTAGCGCCTTATGGCGTCTTTGTGCTATTGACCAACGCTATGGCAGATCTGGGCCTTAACTTGATTGTCTCGTTGCTCGGTTATGTCGCGGTGTTGGTAGGCTCGCTGGCCTTTCACTTCTTTGTGACTATGATGATCGTACTCAAGCTATTTTCAGGCTTATCAATTAAAACCTTTTTGGCCAAGATGCGCGAGGTGCAGATATTCGCTTTTAGTACCTCAAGCTCTAACGCCACTATTCCTATTACTTTGCGTACTGTTACCAAGCGCATGGGCGTTAACAACTCAGTCGCCTCGTTTACGGTGCCTTTTGGGGCGACCATTAACATGGATGGTACGGCCATTATGCAAGGAACGGCGACTATTTTTATCGCCAATATTTATGGTATCGATTTGGGCATTACCGAATATCTAACGGTGATATTGATGTCGGTGCTGGCCTCTATTGGTACTGCTGGCGTACCCGGTGTCGGACTCATCATGCTCTCTATGGTATTCGCGCAAGTCGGACTACCCGTTGAAGGGATTGCGCTCATCTTAGGGGTCGATCGTATTTTAGATATGCTACGGACAGCTGTGAACGTTGGCGGTGATGCGGCAGTCACCACTATCGTTGCTAAGTCTGAGGGCAAAATGGACTTGGCAATCTACAATGATCCTAATGCCGGCGCTAAGGATGTATTCGATGGTCATATCGATGAAAATAGCGAGCGCGAGTTCTCTGAAGTCTTTAGCGATGGAAAAATGGGAAGTGAGTACGACGACGTCAATCGTTGATGATAAAAGTTATGATAACCTCTATTGGCTGAGCTGAACCACTATTCATAACCTCCCAATCTGCGATAGATTGGGATTTTTGCTTTGGGCTTGTTCGTTAGCCAAAAACGTATTTTGCAATCATAGCTAAGCAAACCATAACAATCATTGGGCGAATCAGTTTACTGCCACCTTTGACTACCATATGTGAGCCAAAATAGGCCCCTAGCGTTTGCCCAACCATCATTGCAAGACCTACTTTCCACAGCACATTACCGCCTAAAATGAAAAATATCAATGAGCCGATATTAGTAGATAGATTGAGTATTTTAGCCGCGCCAGTTGCTTCAACGATTTTCCGACCTCGTAGCGCCACGTTACCTAAAGCGAAAAACATACCTGTGCCTGGACCTAAGTAACCGTCATAAAAGCCAATGATAGGTGCGGCTATTTTTTGCCATTTACTCTCAGAGATACGCGGCGCAGCTTCTACCTCGCCAAGCTTAGGGGCAAATAAAGTATAAATCCCGATAGCGGCGATAAAAAATGGAATGAGCTTTTCTAGTACATCAGGAGGCGATAGCTGTACGGCAATAGCGCCGATAATCGAACCAATAAAAGCGGCGATAATAGCGGTCTTTATACGAGCTGGTTTCACTACCCCTTTTTTGATCATCGTTAGCGACGCCGCTAATGCTCCTGATGCCGCTTGTAGCTTATTCGTGCCCAAGGTCAGCACTGGCGGGATATTGGCAAGCAGCATCGCCGGAATAGTTAGTAAGCCGCCACCACCTGCAATAGCATCAATGAAGCCGGCTAGCGCTGCGACTGCCGTCAGCATTAAGATAACCTCTAAAGAGAGCGATACGTCCATGTTACTGGCCTTATAAATACTTTATGATGAAATAACTGCTGATTAGCGGTTTTAATATTATTTAAGCCTCAAGCTCTAGAGACTTGCATGCTTTAAGCACTGTATTGATAAAATCGTTGACTCACGACGGCTAAAATAGCTCATTATAGAGTCAAACCGATAAGAAAACCCAAAAGCATGACAAAGTCTGCTAAATTTATCTAAAGCATCGTTTATATAAAGCACTTTTGCATTAACACTAGACAGCATTTTGTCAGCACTTTATACGCTCTAAGGGTTGACCAATATGTTTATGATAAAAGCAACAAACCATTCTAACTTTAAGTAATAGGCCCTAGAAATCAAAACCTTTTTGCTCATTTGTATTATCTTATAGTGACATTCCATGCATTAAATTTTTTATATTGAGAGAATTGTGAGAAACTAAAGCAAACTATTTGTCACCTTATAACATATAAGCAGAGCTACTTAAGTTGACAGTATTCATTGAACACATGAGGATGATATGGCAGTAAAAAGATTTAAAGCGTTTCTTGAGCTCGATGCGTCAGGCGGCATTGTATTAGCGCTGGCAGCTATCGCGGCGATGATTATTGCCAATAGCCCTCTAAGTATTTGGTACGAATCCTTTATCCATGCGCCAGTAGCCATTCAAATAGGGAGCTTTGCGATTGCCAAAGATGCCCATCATTGGATTAATGATGGTTTGATGGCAATTTTCTTTTTTTTAGTCGGTCTTGAGCTCAAACGCGAAGTGCTCATCGGTGAGCTCTCTAACGTCAAACAAATCATCCTGCCGGCCGGTGCCGCTATCGGAGGTATGATTTTTCCGGCCATCGTTTATATTTTATTCAATATAAATAATCCAGAATACTGGAAAGGATGGGCGATTCCGGCGGCGACTGACATTGCCTTTGCCCTTGGTATCTTAAGTCTGCTTGGCAGCCGAGTACCCAATTCTCTCAAGGTGTTTTTAGTCTCGATTGCTATTTTTGATGATATCGGGGCTATTTTAATCATTGCTTTATTTTATACCAATGAATTATCGATCGGCTCTTTAGGCTTCGCAGCGCTTTGCCTACCTGTTCTATACATTCTTAACCGTCGCAATGTGACTAGTATCACCCCTTATATCCTCGTTGGTGTAATCATGTGGATAGCGGTACTCAAATCTGGTATCCATGCCACTTTAGCTGGGGTGGTATTAGCATTATTTATTCCGATGTTTGATCGCACCGATCCTGAGCACTCCCCGCTTGAAGAGCTTGAACACGATCTACAAAATACTGTGTCTTATGGTATTTTACCGCTATTTGCTTTTGCCAACTCTGGCATCTCGCTCAAAGGGGCAGGTTTTGCCGAACTATTCCATTCTGTACCACTAGGCATTGCCGCAGGCCTGTTTATCGGTAAGCAAGTCGGCGTTATGCTCGCTTGTTGGTTGATCTTCAAACTTGGTATCTCAAAAATGCCAAACGGTATGAACTTTCAGCAAATTTATGGCGCCGCGCTGTTGTGCGGTGTTGGTTTTACGATGAGCTTATTTATCGGCGGTCTTGCTTTCGGTGGCGGCTCGCCATTATTCGATGAGCGCTTAGGCATTATTATGGGTTCTATTGTCTCAGGTGTTGCCGGTTACCTCATGCTCAAAGCGACTTTAAAGGACAATATTAGTAGCACTTCTGTGGATTTAACTCGTCATTAATATGGGAACTAGTATCCACTTTAAATAGGTATGTATAATGAGTTCAAAGGCTTAAAATTTATTGAACAGAGCAGATAAAAGAGAGCTTACTATGAGGTTACCCAAGCGAGTCTTTATCGTTCTTAGTAGCGTTACGTTGCTCTCAAGCTGTGCGACGTTATCAGTGGAAGAATGCGTAGTCGGTAACTGGCAAGCTATTGGCTACAATGACGGTGTGGCAGGTTACCGGGCTAATAGGCTTGCTGCGCATTCCAAAGCTTGCGCTAAGGCGAATGTCGCCGTGGACTTTAAATCTTGGGAACGCGGGCGCCAGTTGGGACTGAAACAGTACTGTACTGTGAGTAACGCCTACAATATCGGTCGGCGTGGTCTTGAGTTAAATAGCGTGTGCCAAGCCTCGATGACCCGTACTCTACAACAGGCAAATCAACAAGGCCGCGAGTATTACCGTTTGAATAAACAGCTTAGCGAAGATAAAGAGCTGCTAGATAAATATGAAGCAGACTATATTAAGCTGCGCGCCGGTCAAATGCTCGATTTTAAGGACGAAAAAGAAGCACGCCGCTATCTATTATCCCTACCGGCAGAGTTTCGAAGGCTCGAACGTCAAATAAGCAACGCTGAGAGACGGCTCAACCGCTTGAATTATGCCCATCGCTACTAACCATTACTCACTCGCTATTTAGTCCGGTTCAGAGTACTCAAAGCGGCATCTATAGGCGCTTTATGAGGCGGACTATAGCTTGTGAGTAGCAACGTCAATGCTATAATGAAGATATCAACTCCTCGCAAAACGGTGCTGCAAATATGGCTAACGGTAACGATATAGAGATGACCAGCTATCTGCGTCATGGTCGTAGCACTGCTACTAATGACCATAGTGATCTGCAAGTACTCAAGCGCATTAAACGTTATTTATTACCTAAAGGTTTTGAGATTGACCCTAAGTTATTGGCTGAGATTGTCGATGGTTACGATATTGGTGATCCCTTAGCCGATCAACTAGCCGCTGATAATATTCGCTTTGCTAAACCTTTGCAGCAATTGATCTTGCAAGCGAGTACTGATGATGCTCAGACAAATTATCAGCTAGATGACAACACCCGATCCCATCCCGTTTTTATGGCGATGACTGAGCAATTTAGCGCTCATCCTGATTGGTTCGATCCAAAGCTGGCACAAATTGGTGCTGTCGCCTATCGACGCTATCCGCTGATGCTGATTTGGCTACTGCGTAATGTGGCGCTAATGGCAGGCTATAGCATTCCGGCGCTGTCTTTACCGCTGATTCAGACTGGGGCATTAATGCACGATGCGCTGCCGCGTTTGATGCGTACTTATGCTTATATTCTAGCCGTCTCTGAGCATCCACACCTAAACGATTCTGCTCAAGATAAAGCCCCCCTCTCACAAGTATTAGCGATTGGCTCTGAGGGCTGGCGTCAGTCTATTAAGGTACGGCAAATCCATACCTTAGTGCGACAAAAACTGCTAACCGGCAAACTCACCGCAGCGGATGGGGTGATTAGCGCGAGCGCTCAGCATCATAACCCTGATGGCAGCTGGAATAGCGACTATTGGGGTTTGCCGATCAATCAGACCGATATGATTGCTACTCATTTGCAGTTTTCTTTACTGATTATGCGTGGCCTACGCTTGTTAGGAGCGCGTATCAGTAGCGAGGAAGCTGAAGGTATCTTGCATTTATGGAATCTTGCTAGCTACTGGATGGGAGTGGACTTAGCGCGTTTACCAAAAGACGAGGCGGCGTGCTGGGAGTGGTTATATACCTACCTATCCATTCAGCAGCTTGACTTTAAGATGGGTCGACCGTTAGCTAAAGCGCTGCACGATTTACCGCGTCAGCTCATGGGCGAGGACAATCGCCGCGGGCGCTTTGTGGAGATGGTCAATGCGAGTGTCACTCGCACTTTAGTCGGTGACGATATCGGCGATGGACTAGAGTTGCCCAAATCCAAAATTCGTTTTGGCGTACTATCCTCAGTACCTATTCTCTTCGCTCTCGATACGGCACGCCAGCACAATAGTACTATGGCTGCGAAGCTTGAGCAGTTCCGTGCTAAGCGCCAAGATAATATGAACTGGTGGCTAAAGAAAAACGACAGTTATTATAAACAGCCATAAGCGGCTGCTGTCTAAGAAGGCTTTGAATTAGGGCGCGTCAGTTAACGATCTAACTCTATCCCTGAATCTTTTAGACGGTAATACCAGTCGAGCTGGCGATCAAATCCAGTCTCTAGTAAATTAGCGATAACCTTACCCGTTAGCCCCCAGACGGTCTCCCCATCGACCTCCCAACTTGGGGTGAGTATCGTTGCCGTCTGCTCAAGCATCGTATATTCTATCGCATATTCCGTCGTAGGCTGAGTGATGAGCGTCTCAAAGTCCGCCCAAAAGATACGGGATATCTCACCAATCTCAGGGATCAAGGGTAAATCTGGCGCGATAAGCGCCACGATGGGACGGACACTCATTCCACTCTTTGAGGTCTGGATAGGCAGTTGGCCGAGGAGCTGGACTTTATTGGGCGGCAGCGCGGTCTCCTCGCAAGCTTCACGTAGCGCAGTGACTACGTTGTTACCATCACTCAGCTCATACTTACCGCCTGCACAAGAGACCTCTCCTGCATGACTTTTCATGTGCGCAGCACGGCGCGTCAACAGCAGCTTAGGCCGGCGCTCACGGGTAATCGCTACGAGTACGGAAGCATCAGCGATAGGAGTCTGATATAAGCTTTGTAACACTCGCTCGTTATAAGTTTTGTCATAAAGACTATAAGGAGATGCGCTAACTAAAATGTCAGGCGGCGTCTCAGATAAGGTCTTTAGCGTTTGTTGTTGCACACGCTCAGCCAATTGTCTGAGCCTAGGATGACGAATAAAGGCAGGCCGCGCTACTGTTAGCTCATCAAAGCTTTCAAAATCATGCATTACTGTCATTATTACTGCCTATTTTTATCATCAGTAGCCTGTATATGAGGTTATCTTAGCATGTCAGTAGTATGGTTTTGATGACTGCGTAGGCCAATTTAGCTGCCCTGCACATCAAGTCATCTATATCGCATACCACTTATAATATATGGCATCAATGACGGACTACTTTTCCCGCTTTATCGTTTATATAGTGTTTTTTTGTTCTTGAATAAGAGCATTATGATATCGCTCGCTGCTAACATTCAAATATATGCTATCTTAGAGCTATCTAAGCTTAAACGCTAAATATTCGTAAGCTAAAATTTTCTAAGTTCTAAATCAAATAAGGCAGCTGTTATGCAATATTGTCTCCAGTGCGGTCATAAAGCCGAACGCAAAATTCCCCCTACGGATAATATGCCGCGCTTAGTCTGTCCTAATTGCAACTACATTCACTACGAAAACCCTAAAGTTATCTGTGGATCGCTAGTGATTTACGAAGACAAAGTCCTCTTATGTCGCCGTGCTATCGAGCCACAATATGGCCTCTGGACGTTGCCGGCAGGCTTTATGGAAAACGGTGAAACCATGGCAGAAGGCGCGGCACGCGAAAGCTTTGAGGAAGCTGATGCAGTCGTCATCAACCCTCAGCTTTATTGCCTTTATGACATTCCTGATATCGGTCAGATCTATGTTATTTACTTAAACGATCTAAAGGACGGCGCTTATGGTATTGGCTCTGAAAGCTTAGATAGCTCTCTTTTTAAAGAAGAAGATATTCCTTGGGATGAGATCGCCTTTGAAGCGGTCAGACGCACATTAAACAACTACTTCGCCGATCGTAAGCAGTTTGATAAGCGTGAAGACTTCCCGATTCATCAAGATCAGATCGCTAAAGATAAAAGCATTAAGCGTTATTAAAGCTCAAGCAGTTGAGATCTTGCAGTGAAGCTCAACCACTCACAAAAAAGCCAAGCACGATGCTTGGCTTCTTTTACTTTAAAACGTCAGTCAGTATCGGCTAGCTATTAATTTTACAGACCTTAAAGCCCAGATCTTTTACGGCGTCCTCTTTATCATAAGGCGCTAGTACCGCTCGCACGTGTTTTTGATCTAACAGATACTGCTTGGCAACGCGCTGTATATCTTCGATAGTTACTGCCAAGATAGCAGCTCGCATCTTACGCTGCCAGTCCTCACCGCGATGATGCAGGTTAGCAAAACAAGCCTTTATTGCCTCACCTGCTGGAGAGCCGGGCTTATCCATGCCGGATATAATACCAAGTATCGCTTCTTCTAGCTGCTCAGCGCTTTGTGTCTCATTCAGTAACCATTCAATACTGGCCTCAAAATGCGCAAAAGTCTCGCTGCAGTGCGGATCACGGTAGCTGAAGAATTTAAAGGCACAAGCATTGGCATCATAACCCGCACCACCGCCATAAGCGCCGCCGCGCTCACGAATAGCACTGTGCAAATAGCCATTGCGTAAATAAGGCGCTAGTACCATGAGAGCCGCCGTATCCGGATGGTCGGCTGCTGGTACGCTATAGGCGCTAGCATTATGATAGACGTTCGTGGCGACCAGCCAAGCTAAGTCTTCGGCGATAGGATCACTCTCAAGCGCCTTGACGGCATCTGGCTCACCGCTCAGCGTTGGATCTAATTCAAGCTGAGTGAACTCGCTTGGGATACTAGTGTCCGTAAGCTTTTCATTCGCCTTAGTGGCTTGCGGCGCACTGTCCTGCCAGCTATCCACAATCAAGTCGCTTAAGCGCTCGGTTTGCTCGGCCTCACAGATGATCACCGCGTGCTTTGGCAAGCTTAGTAGACGCTGATGCAGCGCCATCAAACTAGTAGCAAGCTCATCCCACTTTGTATCATCACTACTAGCATGCCCCAAGAAGTCCTTTAAGGCATTAAGCGCCGGCAGACCGCTGCGCACATACTCCAGTTGTGCTTGACGGCTCATCGCGCGGCTAGCCGTTTGTAGTGCGTAGGCATGTCCAGCACTAGCGAGACGCGACTGCCAACTGGCCTGACGCTGCTGCAAAATCTCTTTGATACGCGCGTGTTCATCGAAGACACTATGCTGCATCACTTCTTTTAGCAGCTCTATCGCTTCAGTCTTACGGTTCAATGCTCGGGTCGCCACCACAAAATAGCTGCTAATCGCGTGGCTATCATCAATAGTGGTGCGTTGGCTGATGCGCGCGGTCACGCCGGAGGAGTGCGCCGCTTGCTTAGCCTGCATCTCATAAGCGTCTAGCTGATCTGTGCCGAGCTCTGAGAGTAAGCTTAGGTAGATAGGCAGTAACGGGTGATTGATGACCTCGTTAGCCGGCAGCTCTTCAGCACTTTTGCCATTGATAGCATCGGTCAGCGGTACAACCACTTGATAATAGTACAAGCCATTGGTCCCTGCTTCGTATTCAAACAGGGTGCTGTTTTGACCGCTTAACGTGATCTGCTTTTGCGTGCCGTGTTTAAAGCTAATGTCGGTTGGTACATCCTCTAAGCCCACTTTGGGTAATAAGCTCAAATCATCAGGCGCAGCTTGACGCGCGGCTAGATCTAGCGCTTGCTTTTCAAGAATCGCTTTATCATCTTCTGTCAAATCCATAGCAATGGTATCGAGACGCACTTGCTCGGCGGCGGCTAGACGCGCTGATTTTTCGCTATCAGGGACTAAAGTCACGCGCACTCGGTGGTTATTGTCGAGCAAATGCGTTTTAATTAAGTTAGGCAACCACTGATCATTCTTAACTTGCTCGCGTAACCACGCCAGATGCTCATCGACCTCCCACACATCGATAGGATTACCGTCGTGAATGGCAGTGCTAAAACCTTCTAGCATCAAGTTTAGCCCATAAGGCATACTATCGCCGCCGATATGACGTTGGTCAATCTCTATCTGATGTAATATGGTCTCGATAGTCTCGCTATCGATAGCTTGGCTTGCGACATCGGCGAGCAAGTCCATAATACCTTGCTCCACGGCCTCAGCGTGTTCAGGCTCAGAGCCGCGCAGTCCAGTGTAAAACACCATCTCATAATGGCTATCATCAAGACCTAACAGCGGACTTGGCGACGTGCCCAGTGGATGACTATCTAGATAAGCGCGCAGTGGCGAGCCAGCATGCTCGATCAGCACCCCTTCTAATAATCGCAGTGCTAAACGCTGCTTAGGGTCAGTAATCGAAGGCAATAACCAAGCCAACACATGGTGGGTTTGCTCAGGACCGGCTTCATCGGCGGTATAAGTATCGATGGCGCTAATCGGAGCTGATAGGCGTACTTCTGGACGCGAGACGTGTTTTTTGCCCGCTGCGAACTGAGTTAACGCATCATCATGAATTCGCGCTTGCGTTTCACTAACGGGAATATTACCGAAGCTCATGATGACGCTGTTTGAAGGATGATAATGGCTTTGATGAAACTCCACCAGCTCAGTATGAGTCAAATCCGGAATATCAGCAGGATCGCCACCAGAGTTATAATGATAAGTCGTCGTCGGGAATAGGTGATGCGCGACAGCATGATAGAGCTGATCAATCTCGCCGCTCATCGCTCCCTTCATCTCATTAAACACAATACCCTTAAACTGCGGTTTGTCCTCGCTGTCTAACTCAACACGGATACCTTCTTGCGCAAAATCAAGCGGATGGATATTAGGGAAGAAAGCGGCATCAAGATAGACTTCTAACAAATTAAAATAGTCGTTTTTATTTTGCGTAGCATAAGGATACGCGGTCCAATCGGCAGCAGTCATCGCGTTCATAAAAGTATTCAAAGAGCGCTTAATCATGGAGAAAAAAGGGTCGCGCACTGGGAATTTCTCAGAGCCACATAGCGCGACGTGCTCTAACACATGCGCTTCACCTTTGGAGTCCATCGGCTGAGTACGAAAGCCTACCAAAAAAGCATTCTCGTCACTAGGGTGCGCTAAATGATAATGCATAGCGCCCGTTTTGACGTGTTGGCTGATGAGCACATCGATAGAGAGCGCTTCGATGTGACGATGTTCGATAAGCGCAAATGCAGGATGCAAAGTAAGATCCGCGGTAAATGTATCAGTCATAAAGATCCTTGTGGCCTATTATTTTGTTCTTTAGTTCGTTATTTAGCTAGTGAGTGCTTTAACTAATAAAAGTTCTAAAAAGTATCGTTGCTGCTAGATGGGGCTAGTGGTTTGATAAGTCAAGCTACTAGCGATAACGCTCATAACTAGATTTGCGCTATGGGTCTTAGCTATATCGCTTTGTTTATAACCACAACTAAGTTATGGATTTTACTTAACAAAGCTTAGTACTACTGCTACTATGAACTAAAGTAACATTAACAAAATAATATTAATAAAGGAGTCTATTATGGGTTACCAACATATCTTATTAGTCACGGATTTGCTATCAGACGCCGACATCGTCGCGCAACGAGCGAAACGCGTGCTTGCAGGCTCGCCTGGGGCCAAATTATCGGTATTACATATCGTGGAAGATGATATGGTGCGCTTCGGTTATGAGCTGGTACCAGCGTCTAGCTTATCTGGCGAAAAAGATAATGAGCACTGGCAAGAAGCTAGAGCAAAACTGGCACAATTTCTTGAGCGTAATGACCTACATGCGGTCAACTCTGAAGTGACAGCAGCGATCTCCAACGACAAAGGTATCGTCAATTACTGCCATGAAAAGAATGTTGACCTGCTAATCATCGGACGCCATGAGCGCCGCGGTATCGCAGCTTGGCTAGTTGGAGCCACTGCGGACAATATCTTGCCCAATGCGCCTTGTGATAGCTTAGTGGTCAAGCTTGACCAACCAGTAGCAAAATAGCTAAGGTCATTACGGTAGACATGGGTTAATACGGCGAACATGACTCCGTCAGCATCCACTATCAAACGTAGCAAAGAGCGATGAGCGCTACTTAACAGCAGCTATCAGTAGTGCTATAGTAAATAGTATATAACACGAGGAAGACTCTATGAGCTATCAACATATTTTATTAGTCACTGATCTTTTACCAGATGCTGATATCGTCGCCCAAAAAGCTAAGCATATCGTTGCTAATCGCCCGAACTCTAAATTATCGGTACTACATATCGTAAAAGATACTATGGTCGGCTTCGGTTATGAGCTAGTACCAGCGTCCAGCTTATACGATGAGATCGACGATGAGCGTTGCCAAGAAGCGCGCGCAAAGCTAGCGCAGTTTTTGGATCGCAATGAGCTAAACGTAGTCAACTCGCAAGTAACTACCGCTATCTCTAACAGCGAAGGCATTGTCAATTACTGTCATAAACACGAAGTCGACTTATTAGTTATCGGTCGCCATGAGCGCCATGGTATCGTCGCTTGGCTGAGCGGAGCCACTGCAGATAACATCCTACCAAACGTGCCCTGCGACAGCTTAGTCGTTAGACTCGATAAACCAGATTAACTCACCCTTTAATACTCTATCTGTTTAAAGAACGTATAAGCTATTAAACAAAAGCGCTGTGTAGCTACTACATAGCGCTTTTTGGTGGCTAAAAAAGTGCGCCGTTTGTAGAGTGGGCTAAGAGCGTCACACTTTATTTATTGGATAATATCAATAAAGGTCTGCCAAATCGGGCTTTGATGCCGAGATTTATGCCAGACGAGCCACCACGTCCGTGTTAGATCTATCCCCTGAATTCTAACAGGTACTAAGCTTGTCTCAGCAAGCTCTTTTTCAATGACGTGCTGCGAGAGACAGCCCAGACCAATATCCGCGTTAACCATGTTTTTTATGGCTTCTGACTGCGCGACTGCCTGAATCACCTCAGCACCAGATAGATGCTGTAATAACTGCTCATCAATAATTTGCCGAGTGCCTGAGCCTGCTTCTCGCACTAGCAAGGGCAGCTTTGAGAGCTGCTTGGTCGTCAGCTCATAATACCCGCCCGCTTCGTTGTAGTCACTTATCTCTCTCAACCAGCGGCTATGACGCTTAGCAAATACCATCAAAGTATCGGTACGCCAAGCACGCTGCTCTAACACTTTACTATCGCTAGGTCTTGGCATACCTTCTACAAGGGCAATATCGATATTAAGCTGCTCGACTTCGCTAACGACTTCACGCGTATTAGCGATATATAGCTCGATACTGGCTTTGGGCAACGCCTCATACACCTGCGCCACGAGCTCAGGCAAGACATAATTGCCTATCGTAGTGCTCGCGCCGATATGCAGCTGGCCGGCTTGATGCTTATGATAATGCTCAAGAGTAAGCGCTTGTCCTAATATAGCTTGTGCTTGCACGTAGACTGCTTGGGCATTGCGATGAGGATTGAGGCTACGGCCTACACGCTCAAATAGCGGCATGTGCAAGCGCTCCTCTAGCGCCGCCAAAGCACTACTAACCGCTGACTGCGACAAATGCAGCTGCTCGCTGGCACGGCTAGTGCTCCCCGTTTGATAGATACTGACGAAGACTGCAAGCTGCTTTAGGGTAATCTTTGGCAGTATCTGGCTAGATTTTTCTATCAAAATAAACATCCTATAACGAATAAATCACTGATAAGCGGATCCTATTAAGCTTACAGATACCTACTTACCTAAAAAATAGATAGCTCCTATCTTATCAATCTGTTTTTATTATATATGAGCTTTGCTTATAATATCTATACATAAGCTAATGCTGATTAAGACTATCAGTGAGTATGATGGTACTGCCCTGGCATAGCTTTAATAGCAGCAGCCATTGAGTAAAAAACGCCCGTTAGGATCTAAGTATGCCCTCTTTTGTAAAAGCCATAACTGACTATATCCCTCGGACTCGCCATCTAGCAGGTCTGATCGTGGTGCTTATCGGTAGCTTGTTTTGCTTATGGCTAAATACTCGTTTGGACATCTGGAGTCAGGGGCGCATCATAGGCTTGTCTTCGTTAACGCTAGCGATTTTGCTTGGCATGGTTTTGGGCAATACCATTTATCCCAAGTTTGCAGCCAGTCTCAGCGCTGGGGTTGGCTTTGCTAAAGCTCAAATTCTACGTTTGGCGATTATGTTTTATGGGTTTAAGCTGACCTTGACAGAAGTGGCTGGTGTCGGGACGCCTGCCGTACTTAGCGATGCTCTCGTGCTGACTTCCACCTTTTTACTGACTTATTGGATCGGCACTAAGCTGCTAAAAGTCGATAAAGAGACGACGTTGCTCATTGGTTCTGGCGCGAGTATTTGCGGGGCAGCAGCCGTCATCGCAGCTGAGCCTGTCATTAAGGCTGAAGCGCATAAAGTCACTATCGCAGTGGCAACCGTCGTCGTGTTCGGCACTCTTGCCATGCTGCTGTATCCCTTTCTTTATCATCTAGGCTGGTTACAACTTTGGCTCAGCCCGCAAGACTACGGCGTCTATACTGGCTCCACTATTCACGAGGTCGCGCAAGTGGTCGTCGCTGGCAACGCCATCAGCGATGATGTTGGCGATACGGCGGTAGTGACTAAGATGATTCGCGTGATGATGCTAGCACCTTTCTTATTGATACTTTCGTTTGCACTAACCAAAAGCGGTAACGGTGAAGGTAAAAAGCTATCCCTTATAAGCCGAATCAAACAAGTCAAAGTGCCTTGGTTCGCTTTTATTTTTATCTTAATTGTGTTGCTGCATACTTGGCTCAGTATATCTAATAGCTTTGAGAATACCATGATTATACTCGATGATATCTTACTCACTATGGCGATGTTGGCGCTAGGACTCACCACGCATCTCAGTGCCATTAAGCAGGCCGGCGCTAAGCCGCTTATTTTGGGCGCGATTATGTTTGGTTGGCTGATTCTTGGCGGTGGTCTTATCAATATCGGCATTAGCTTTATCTAACCGATATAAACTTAAAAGACGAAAAAACCTACGCTATAATCAGATATAGCGTAGGTTTTTTAATGTCTATTATAATCAGTGGGTTACGCTTTGCTAACCACACTCACAGAGACAACTCTCGATAGCCAAATCTTAAATGACAGGCACAAAAAAACGAACCCTAAGGTTCGCTTTTTTTAACATCTATTTATCTAATAGCTCTTAGTAGAGACAACTTAGATAGCAACGATGTTATGTGCTTGTGGGCCTTTTTGGCCTTGAGTTACAGTGAACTCAACTTCTTGGCCTTCAG